>JBDTNA010000262.1:0-4905 GCA_039933985.1 Gemmatimonadales bacterium
AGCGGGTAGCGGGTAGCGGGTAGCGGGTAGCGGGTAGCGGGTAGCGGGCAGCGGTAGTGAATATCGCAGGTGACAACCTCGTATGCAGTGTGTAGTGGAACCTGAGCCACTACCGACTTGCTTGACCGCGCACACCAATAGTCGGTATCCTGCCGCCCCATGAGCGGCTCAGAACCGGCACGCAGGATGTCAGGCTCGTCGATGAATATCTGGAGAAGCCTGCGCGGACTTCCGCGGGATCTCTGGATTGTCGCGATCGCGTCGCTCGTAAATCGCGCGGGCACGATGGTGCTGCCGTTCCTCGTTCTGTACCTCACGCGGCAGCTCGGTTTCAGTGCGCCGCGCGCCGGCTTCGCACTCGCGGTTTACGGGGCGGGCTCGATCATCGCATCGCCGATCGCCGGGCGGTTCAGCGATCTCGTCGGTCCGCTTCCGATAATGCGCTTCTCGCTGATCGGCACCGGGTTCCTGCTGTTGATCTTTCCATTTGTCAAAAGTTTCGAAGGTGTCATTGCATTGACATTCGCCTGGGCGCTTGTCTCGGAGGCGTTCCGTCCGGCGAATCTCGCGATGATCGCCGAGGTCGTTCCGCAGGAGCAGCTGAAGCCGGCGTATGCGCTGATAAGGCTCGCGATCAATCTCGGAATGAGCATCGGTCCGGCGGTGGCAGGATTCATCGCGGCGCGATCGTTCTCATGGATATTTGTCGTCGACGCCGTAACGACTCTTGCTGCGGGCGCGGTGCTGCTCGCGACTCCAATCGTCACAGGAAAGCGACGCCGGGCCGACGCGACCGGGGATCGAGAAGGCAAGGGAAGGCTTCCCGAAGTTTTCGGTGACCGCCGGATGCTTCTCTTTCTCGCGGCGCTTTTTCTTGTTGGCATCGTGTTCTTCCAGCATGAGGGTGCGTTGCCGCTGTTCCTCGTGCAGGATCTTCAGCTTTCGCCAGCGTTTTATGGAATGCTGTTCACGGTGAACACTGTGATGATTGTGTTCCTCGAGGTTCCGCTGAATGCGGCCACCGCTCACTGGCCACATCGACGCGGACTTGCGATCGGAGCGATGCTGTTCGCGATCGGATCAGGAGCGTTCGCTTTTGCCTCAGGTCCGGCGATGGTGATCGTCGGAATCGTCGTGTGGACCTTTGGAGAGATGCTGCTCTTTCCGCAGGCTTCGGCATACGTCGCCGAGATCGCGCCGCCGCACAGGCGTGGGCAGTACATGGGCGCCTACTCGCTCGCGTTCAGTCTCGCTTTCGCGGTCGCCCCGTGGGCTGGCACGGCCACGTTCGCGCACTACGGCGCAAAGGCGCTCTGGATCGGCGTTTGTGCGATCGGCGCAATCTCGGCGGCGATGATGCTGTTCGTCACGAGTCAAACTCAGGAAACAGACGCAGTCGCAGCCTGACGGCCGATTCTCCCTTCCCGCACACGCGGTCCGTTATTATTAGGCCGTGAGAATCGCATTGCGTCGGCGGATCGGTCGAGCCGTCAGTGTCATCTATGTCTCGGCGAGTGTCGCCGGAATCTGGGCGTGTGGCATGGAGCCCACGGATCCGTCGAAGTCCGACCTCACCGGAACCTGGAAATCGTTCGACCGCGATCTCTATATCTCGAACATCGAGATGACCCTGATTCAGCCGTCGCCCGGCATCGTGATCGGAAAATGGCGCGCGCAAGGCAGGACCGACAACGTGTGCACGCCAGGAATTCCATGCGCCGATTCGAGCATTGTGACGGGTCGAAACGAAGTTGCGCAGGTTGTTCTGGAGCTGCTAGGCGCCGGAACCTTTGTCGGCGAGCTGGCAAAGGCTGACACGCTCAAGGGCATCATCAGGTCTCAAGGCACCAACTATCACGTCACGTTCGGCAGATAGCTGCAACCAACGTTCTTCCCGGAAAACTGAATGCGCCTGCTCCGCCCAGTGTGGATCATCGGTGTCGTGTTTCTCGCCTTTGGGGCGATTCCAACTATCGTGGGTTTCATCACGGACTGGCTCTGGTTCCGTGAGATCGGATATCAAACGGTGTTTACGACCGAGCTCACGACGAAGACAGTCCTCTTCGTTGCGGCAACGCTCATCGCATATCTATTCATCTCGCTCAACGCGCGGTTCGCAGCCGGGGGACTCTCGAAAGCGCCCGTCCTGTGGCGAGTCAGTCCCGATCTTCCTCCCGTAGATGTCGGGCGATCGTTGTCGAAGGTAGTTGCGCCGATCGCGGGAGTCGTCGCACTGCTGTTCGGTACATCCGCGGCGAACAACTGGATGGCAGTTCTCCAGGCCCTGAACCGCTCCGCATTCGGTGTGACCGATCCTGTTTTCGGGAGAGAAGTCGGCTACTACGTGTTCGTACTTCCCGCGATTGCATCGGTGATTGGCATGCTTCGCGGGCTGGTGATATTCACTCTCGTCGTGTCGCTGTTTCTGCACCTGCTTCGCGGTCGAGTGATCCTGCCGCCGCAGCGCGTCGGTCTTCAACCGCCGGCGGACAGACATGTAGCGGCGCTCCTGGTCGCATTCCTGCTGCTCACGGCGGCTCAGATATGGCTCGTGCGCATTCCCGAGCTGATGTATTCGACTACCGGGCCACTTGTCGGTGCGAGCTACACCGATCTTCACGCGAATCTCCCGGCGCTTCATATCACTGCTTTCGCGGCGCTGGTCGGAGCCGCGCTTGTCGTCTACGGAATGCTGCGGAAGAAGATCGTGTGGTTCACGCTGGTGTCGTTTCTCAGCTATGTCGGTGTGTCATTTGTCATCGGTGGACTGTTTCCGTGGGCAATGCAGCGATTTGTCGTTGCGCCGACCGAGCTGACGCGCGAAGCGCCACAGCTGCTGAATCACATTCGTGCCACTCGCGCGGCCTGGGGACTCGACAAGGTTGAACGGCGGACGCTGACAGGAGACGCGACGCTCACGCTGGCCGACGTGCGAGCGAACGCATCGACAGTAGAGAATGTTCGACTCTGGGACCGCGATCCGCTCCTCCAGACCTTCGGTCAGCTCCAGGAAATCCGCACGTACTATGACTTCAAGTCAGTTGACGACGATCGATACATCATCAACGGCCGCTACCGTCAGGTACTGTTGTCGCCGCGCGAGCTCAACACCGCTTCGCTTCCGACGCGCACGTTCATCAATCAGCACCTGACGTTCACCCACGGCATGGGACTGACACTTGGTCCTGTCAACGAAGTGACGAACGAAGGTTTGCCGGTGCTGTACATCAAGGATCTACCGCCGGTATCGTCAGTGTCGATCAAGGTGACGAGGCCGCAGCTCTATTATGGTGAGCTGACCGACGATCATGTCTTCGTCAACACCAGGCAGCCGGAGTTCGACTCCCCGTCGGGAGACGCGGACGTCAAGACCCGCTACTCGGGCACAGGTGGAGTCAAAGTTGGATCGTTCTTCAAGCGCGCGATGTTCGCGCTGAAGTTCGGTGCGCTCAACATCCTTCTCTCCGGCGACATCCGTCCCGAGAGCCGGGTTCTTTACAATCGGGAGATAATGAATCGTGTGCGGACGGCGATGCCGTTCCTCACCTTCGATGCGGATCCGTATCTCATCATCGCGGACAACGGCGAGCTGAAGTGGATGCTCGACGGGTACACGTCTACGCGCAGGTATCCGTACTCACAACGCCTGAGCGACGGGACAAACTACATGCGCAACAGCGTGAAGGTTGTCGTCGACGCCTACAACGGAACTGTCGATGCCTATGTCATCGACGACGCAGATCCTCTGGTGAAGACGTACTCGAAGATTTTCCCCGGTCTGTTGAAGCCCGGCAGCGCGATGCCCAAGGACATGCGCGCGCACCTGCGCTACCCGACTGATCTATTCCGCGTTCAGTCGCAGCTTTACGCGACGTATCACATGGACGCGCCGGAGACGTTCTACCATCGCGAAGATCAGTGGCAGATTCCGGCGATTGGCGAACAGGCCGAGGACGATCGCCGCTTCATGCGACACATCGTTATGAAGCTGCCCGAGGAGAAACAGGCCGAGTTCATCTACATGGCCCCGTTTACGCCGAAGGGTAAGGACAACCTCGCGTCGTGGATGATCGCGAGAAACGACGGCGCGAACTACGGCAAGCTGCGTGTCTACAGTTTTCCGAAACAGAGCCTGGTCTACGGTCCGCGTCAGATCATGGCCCGCATCGATCAGGACACGGACATATCGCGCGAGTTGACGCTGTGGGATCAGCGCGGATCGGAAGTCATCCGCGGGGAGCTGCTGGTGATTCCGATCGAGGAGGCGTTGATCTACGTGCAGCCTGTTTATCTGCGTGCGGAAGGCGGGCGAATTCCAGAGCTCAAGCGCGTTGTTGTCGCATATCAGAATCGAGTCATCATGCGCGAGACTCTGGAAGCTGGCTTGGCCACACTGTTCGGCGGAGATGTTCCTCGCTCCGCGGACAACGTTCCCCGAGCTCCCGGCGATTCTTCAGTTGCTGCTGCACCTGCTCCCGTCGCGCCTCCGACGAGTGCCGCCTTGATTGCTGAAGCTCGATCGCATTACGACAAGGCAATCGCGGCGCAACGGTCCGGCGATTGGGCAGCATATGGTCGGGAAATTCAGGCGCTCGGCGATGTATTACGTCGACTGAATTCGTCCAGATAAACGCAATCAAACTTTCAGGAAAATCTTTCGGCGATACAGAACGGTGAGGATCAGGAACCAGAAGACCACGGTCGCGACGGCCATTGCCAGCGACGCGTTCTTCGGATCCAGGAAAGGTTCGAATACGGATTTGTAGATGACCGCTTCCATCGACGTCGGGGTCCCGTTGTAATCCACCTTCCACAAAGTGTAGATGATCCGCGCCAGGACACCCGATCCCACAAAGGCCACGATCGGATTCATGCCGTAGATCACGAAAGGCCTCGTCCCCCAGC
>JBDTNA010000263.1:0-4874 GCA_039933985.1 Gemmatimonadales bacterium
GGTTCTCACCAGACCTGACTAGACGCGCGCCTGAATCCCCGACAGCCGCTCGGCCGCTTTCTCAAGTGTCTCCAGCTTCTTGCAGAACGCAAATCTCGTCACGGTCTCACCGAGCTTCGGATCGTGATAGAAGCTCGTGCCCGGAACCGTCGCAACACCGATTTCCTTTGCGAGCCACATCGCAAACTCGACACCGCGCAAATCGCTGATCTCCGTGAAATCAGCGAGCACGTAATACGCGCCCTCGGGTGCTGAGAACTTGAAGCCCGCATCGTTCAGCGCGTTGACCATCACATCGCGACGCTCACGATAGTCGAGCGCCATCTGATTGTAGTACTCGGCGCCGAACGCCATCCCGATCGCACCGGCAGTCTGAAGTGGAGCAGGCGCTCCGACTGTCAAGAAATCGTGGATTTTCCGAATGGGCGATGACATTTCCGCGGGCGCGATCGCATACCCGAGCCGCCAACCGGTGCAGCTGAATGTCTTCGACAAGCCGGAAATCGTCACGGTGCGCTCGCGCATCCCCGGCCACGTAGCAAGAACATGGTGACTGCCCGCGTAGCGAATGTGCTCGTAGATCTCGTCTGTAATCGCAATGGCGTCGTATTTCTGGCAGAGCTCGGCAATCAACGAGATCTCTTCGCGATTAAAAACGCGGCCGGTTGGATTGTGCGGAGTGTTCACGACGATTGCACGCGTCTTATCAGAGAATGCCGCCCGCAGCTTTTCAGGATCGAGTTTCCATTCAAGCCCTTCGAGAGGAACAAACACCGGCTTCGCTCCGGCAAGAATCGCATCGGGTCCGTAGTTCTCGTAATACGGCTCGAACACGATCACTTCGTCGCCCGGATCGATGAGCGCGAGAAACACCGCCGCCATCGCCTCCGTCGCACCGCAGGTGACGGTTATCTCACGATCTGGATCGATGTCCATGTCGTACCAGCGCCGATATTTCTCGGCGATAGCAAGGCGAAGTGCGGGGGTTCCCCAGGTAATCGCGTACTGATTGATATCGCCGTGGATCGCCGCGCATGCCGCATCCTTCATCGGCTCGGGCATCGGAAAGTCCGGGAATCCCTGGGCGAGGTTGATTGCGCCGTGACTGTTCGCGACACGCGTCATCTCGCGAATCACTGATTCCTTGAACGTCGAAGCGCGCTGCGCTGTTGATATCATTTTGGTCCAGGCTGCGAGAGTGAGTGGAAAATCTACCGTCCACCAAGCTTGGCGAGTGCTGCACGGATGAGATCGGGCGCGGACAGTCCACCACCACCGGCATCGAGGGCGGCGCGAACACCGCGCTCGGCATCCGAGGTAGTGTACCCGAGGGAAACGAGCGCGCGCAGTGCGTCTTCGGAAGCTCCGGCTGCAAGGCGCGGAGCTCCCGGCTCATCGCCACCGATCGAATCGAGCTTGTCTCCAAGATCGAGAATCAATCGCTCGGCCTTCTTTCGACCGACACGCGGGACACCCTGAAGCGTCGCGATATCCTTCTCCTGAATTGCCCGCACGAGTCGCTGCGCCGACAACGCAGACATGAGTCCGAGCGCCAACGCAGGTCCGACTCCGTTCGCGGTGAGCAGCTTCTGGAAAAGACGTCGCTCGAACACGCTCGAGAATCCGAACAGCTGCCATCCATCGTCCTTCACGACGAGATGGGTATGCAGCGAGATCTTCTCGCCCTGTTTCGGAAGCGTTTCGAAGACTCCAAGCGGAATCTGGAGCTCGTAGCCGACCCCGCCTGACGTCATGACCTCGACCCGATCCAGATCTTTTGAGGTGAGTATGCCGGTTATGTGAGAAATCATGCGTTGGCGATGAACCGGTCGAGAGATGGAACGCCCGCGCTCATCACGTATGCGAGAGCTGCAGCGACACCATCCGACGCGTCAGCCGGCTGCGGCGGTGTTTTCAGTCGCAACAGTCTCGCAACCATGAACTGCACCTGCTCTTTCGTAGCCGCACCGGTGCCGACAACGGCCTTCTTGATTTCCGCAGGCGGATACTCGGCGATGATCAACCGCGCATTTACGGCGGCGAGAAGAATGACTCCACGTGCGTGGCCGAGCACTATAGTCGTCCGAACGTTGCGAGCGTAAAAGACATCTTCGATCGCGAGAGCGTCCGGGCGATGACGCTTGATGAGCTCGACTACACCTTCGTGAATTTCCTGCAGGCGATTCGCGAGGGGATCGCGAGAGCGAGTGCGAATGACTCCGCATTCGACGAGCTTCGATTGTCCCATCCGCTCGCCCTGAACCACGCCGTATCCAGTGACGGCGGTCCCGGGGTCGATCCCAAGTACGATCATGCAGGCAAGGTATCGGCGAAGCACGTGGCGAGCCAGTTGAACCCCTCAGTGTACTCCTGGCAAGCTTCTCTGGCGGAGCGGGCAGAGTTCGATAGAATCGGGCTCATGAATTCGACCAACACGGTAACCAGATCGCGGACCATCGATCGCGTACTGTTCGGCGCTCTCTTTCTGATCATGCTTGCCTCATCGCCGCGACTGATCGTCTACAATCGATCGACGCAGGTCGGGGCCACGAGAGTAGAGGTGGTATCGATCGACGCTGCGGGCGCGAGGCTCAGCCTCGGAGCACCTTCAGCGGTTCAGGGACTAAGACTGAGAGCCACAATCGCCGCGATCGAGGCGTTCGCCGAGACACGGCCTGCCCATATGCTCACTCCGCAGGGCGGTCGGCTGGAGTGGACGCTTCGTTATTCCGTGAGGAGCTGGGGCCCGCAAAACCAGCGCGCTCGTGTCCTGACGACTCAGTAGTCGAGAAAGTGCGCATCGACCGCTCGAAGGCTGACGCGTTTCTGTTTTCAAAGGTCGATGCCCGCGCGGCGGCCTGGCTGCGGCTCGCCTTTGCTGCCGTCATTCCATTCTTCTTTGCGTCCCGTAACATCGGTCCGCCGTCGTGGGCGGGAGATCAGATTGCCCGGATCTACGAAAGTTTTTTCCTGACCGCGGGATTCGATCTGCTGGTCGCCTTCCTGTGTGTACTTCTCGCCTTCGGCTGGCACTCGCGCGCGACTGCGTTTGTCCTGGTTGTGCTGCTAGCGCCGCTCGATTTTGTCGATATCGCGCGGCAGAGCAGGCATGTAATGCTTTCGGCCCTGTTGAGTTTCTCCTTCGTTCAGAGCGACGTAATCCGTTTTCCGTGGACTTCGAAGGCGGCCGTCATTGACAGCGCCGGCCCGGCGTGGCCGATCAGGCTGATCCAGCTGCAGCTGACGGTTTTGTATGGAGTCAATGCAATTGCGAAAAGCAATCCGAACTATCTGAGCGGAGACGCCCTGATGGACATGTCGTTGGAGCTCGAGAATTTTCGGCAGGTTCTCTCGGCGAACGTGATTCACTTCGGAATGTTGTCCGTTCCCATCGCTGCAGCTGCCGTGGCTAGCGCGCTGATGGAATATTTCCTTGCGTCTGCATTCTGGGTAAAGCCGCTGAGGTGGGTGGTGGCGATTTCAGGAATTGCATTTCATTTCGTGCTCACGCGAATCGTTCATATCTTCATGCTCGACTACGCGACGATTTTCCTTTATCTCGCCTTTCTGCTGCCTCTGGTCACGCGGGCTCGTTCAGCTCCAGATCGCAGTTCGCCGCAACTTTCTGCACGTCGTCAAGATCCTCCAATTCTTCCAGAAGCTTGACGAGTGATTCGGCAGTCGATCCGCCAACGCTCACCAGATTCTTGGGAACCGATGCGATCTCCGCTTCCCTGATCTCGTAACCCTTCGCCTCGAGCGCGCTTCGCACGGCGTGCATGGTGGCCGGATCAGTCGTGATCTCGTAGGTCTCGTCTTCCGCCTTGAAGTCTTCGGCGCCCGCATCTAGTGCTGCCTCGAGCGCGTCGTCTTCCGGATATTTTTCGGAATCGATATAGAGCAATCCCTTTCGCTCGAACATCCACGATACCGAATTCGCGGCGCCAAGATTCCCGCCGGAGCGCGACAGTTTGTGACGGATTTCCGCTACGGTGCGGTTTCCGTTATCGGTCATGGCGAATATCAGGATCGCAACACCGCCGGGACCGTACCCCTCGTAGGTGATCTCCTGGTATTCGACGCCTTCGAGGTCGCCGGTGCCCTTCTTGACCGCGCGCTCGATGTTTTCCTTCGGCATCGACGCGGCTTTGGCAGTGTCGATCGCGGTTCGAAGACGCGGATTTCCCGCCGGATCACCGCCACCGAGCTTCGCCGCCATCGTGATTTCGCGGATGAGCTTTGTGAAATGAGCGCCGCGTTTTGCGTCAGCGGCTGCCTTGTAATGCTTGATCTGCTTCCACTTACTATGACCGGCCATGTCCCATTCTGCTTAGGTTCGTCTGAAATATAGAGTCGTCACCCCGCCAACTCTGCCGCCAGATCCCTGATCTCACCGGCAGATGCCGGATCGAGCTGAGGTGCCGCGACCTCGGCGAGCGACGATAAGCCGGTCGCGACGGACCGTCGATTTCCATCGGCAATCGCGTCTATCACCCCGTTTAGCGAGGCCCGGGTCGCGGGGGGCACCGCCAGAGATGCGAGCCAATGCTTGGTGCTCGCTATCCGCGCGGCCGAGTCGACCGGCGACAGGATAAATGGCGGGAGCATGGCGGACGCCAGTCGCGCCGTGGCGAAACAAGCGAATGCGACCTCGCGGTCGCCGCCAAGTGAAGCCCGGCCGGCATGCGAGGCCAGGGCCTTGAACCGGAACCCGGCCTGCGAGAGTGCGAACGGAGGAGGTTGCCCGATCAAACTGTTCGCCACTGAAGGGTGTATATGCATGAATGCGTCTATCCCGGGCGCGACGCCCGGCCTCTCGTAGTAATTTACAAAAACCAATGCCACAAGCCCCAAAATCCATCCTCTGGGTTGAC
>JBDTNA010000264.1:0-4866 GCA_039933985.1 Gemmatimonadales bacterium
GAGATCGGACAGCTTGTGCAGTCGTCGTGCAGAACTTCTTCGCTTCTATCGATCATCGTTCATTGAAGACATGGTGGGTACTAGGCGGCGTTCACAAGAAAAACTCCGGCAACCAGCGTAGCGAGCCAAACGGCGATGCTGCAGATCGCACTGACTCTGAGCCGGCTCCACAGTTTTTCGGAGGCTCCCTGAGGTGCCGAGTCGCTGGTTCGTCTGAGCGCAGTTTCCGTTCGTTCGAGTACTACACCGTTCGCAACGAGAAGGGCCACGAGGGTGAGCTTCACCCAAAGAACGGGCGAAGTGACGAAGGTCTTCACGTCGGCGGCGATCATCGCGATACCGGTGACAAAGAGCAGCGTCAGCGCGAGCAGTACCGGGCGATGAATGGCGTTGAGCTCACCCAGGTGCCATTCGCGTTTTCCGGGCGCTTCCTCGGAGATGCGAAGCGTTGTGCGATCGGCGGCGAGGGCCAGTCCTCCGCCGACGAGCATTCCGATCAGGTGCAGAGCGGTTACGCCGGTCGAGAGGAGGGTAGAGTCGCTGTAGGCAGACTGCCAGGGGGAGAGCAACCGCTCGATGTCGTTCAGGGAGATCATGAATTGAGAGAGTTCGTTGCGAGGAGCATTTTTTAGAGCCTACGCAGATCATACGCAGATCATACCCGTAAGTGCTGGGCTTCCCTATTCCGGGTAAGATCAAAACCCAGAAAAACACTGCTCGTATCATGTAGACCGGATTAAACGGACATGGGAGCGGATTAACCGCTCTTTGTGTTTTTTTTACAAAAAAAATGAAGGAGTCTTTGAGTATCGGCGTGAATTCCCAAATCGCGTCGATTGTCATTCAAATTATTTTATCCGCTCTACATCCGACCAATCCGCTCCACATGTTACGAGCAGTATTCTTTTGGGTTTTGATCTTGTTTAAGGTTTTGATCAGTGCCCCGTTCTCTCGATCGTAAGCCCTTTGAAGTTCTCCGTAGTCAGATCTGCATTCGCGAGAGACCTCACGTATGCGGTGAGCATCCAGATCTGATCATCCGCGATGCGTCCTCCCCACGACGGCATTCCCTCAGGCCTTCCCTGATAGATCGATTCGAACACTGCTCCCGCCGATCCCCCGAAATGCCATCGCCCGTCCTGAAAGCTTGGACCCATTGCGCCGGCGCCATCAGCGCCATGACAGTCGATGCAGTTATAGGAGATGAAGAGTTTCGCTCCGGTGCTCAAAGCGTTTTTATCGCGCTCGTACGGATTCCTGAGAATGACCGGCGGCCGGCCGGCGGGAAATCCGGCGGGAAGAATCTCTTCATGAGTGACGATTCGAAGTCCATCGCCACCGTCTGACAAAGCCTGCGGAGTCGATGCCGCCGGCTTTCCCGCCGGCACCTGCGCGATGCTCGAATCGATGCAGTTCCAGGAGCTGCACAGCGCTGCAAGCACCGTGACGAGTTTCAGTGCGATCGGAATTCTCATCGTGACACCTCCGACTACAACGAAAACACGAACAGGTATCCGCCCCAGCTCGTCCAGCGGGAGAGATCCGGAAGGGTAGTCCCTCTCTGCCTGACATCGTAAGGCAGGTTCGCGGCCACATCACCTGCGATGAGTAGTCCCATGTCGCCGCCGATGCCGGCGTAAATCGCGACGTACTGCTTTCCATCCGGACCCGTGTATGTCACGGGATTCCCGACAACTCCCGAGCCAACCTTGAACTGCCACAAGAGCTTTCCAGTTCGCGCATCCGCTGCCTTGAACCAACCATCAAGTGTTCCGTAAAACACGACGCCGCCCGCCGTGACGAGTGCACCGCCCCAGACCGGATAGGGTTCCTTAATCCCCCAGACTTTTCTTCCTGTTGTCGCATCCCACGCCATGAATTCGCCGCGATATCCGCCGGGCCCACCCTTCTCTGGAGCATTCGCACCGATGAACGGTGTTCCAGGGATGTAGGCAACCTCACGCGTTTCGAAATCCATGCAGAGATTATTTGTTGGAACGTAGAACAGGCCCGTTTGGGGAGAGAAGGCTGCCGGCTGCTGATTTTTTCCACCCTCGAGACTTGGACAGATATCGACAGTTTTCTTTCCCAACGATGGTATTTTTTCCGGGAGAGTCCTGGGACGGCCCGTCGCCATGTCGATACCCGTCGCCCAGTTCATCGGCACATACGGTTCTGCGAGCAGAATCTGCCCCGTCGCTCGATCGACTGTGTACTCGAAGCCGTTGCGATCGAAGTGGACGAGAACTTTTCTCGTCCGGCCCTTGATCGGCAGATCGACGAGAATGTTTTCGTTGACCGCATCGTAATCCCACAAATCATGCGGCGATGTCTGGAGCGCCCACACCATCTCTCCCGTGTCCGCATCACGCGCGAGAATCGCTGCGGTCCACTTATTGTCGCCTGCACGTTGCTCCGCGTTCCACGGACCCGGGTTGCTCGTGCCGTGATAGACGAGATTGAGATCCGGATCGTATGAGAGCCATCCCCACACCGCACCGCCGCCGGTTTTCCACGTGTCGCCCGGCCAGGTAGTGGCCCCAAGGTCTTTGCCTTTGTCGTGAGCGTAGAACGGCTTGAACTTCGGACCGACCTTCACGTCGACGTCCGGTCCGATGTTGTACGCCTTCCACACGATTTTTCCGGTGGCTGCATCGAGTGCGGCGATCCATCCCCGAACGCCCATCTCTCCGCCGCTCGATCCGACGAGAACTTTCCCCTTCACGACGATCGGCGCCATCGTGATCGTCTCGCCGCGCTCGAGATCGCCCATCCGAGTGTTCCACACCTGATTGCCGGTGGCGGCATCGACGGCAACTGTGTGTCCGTCGAGAAGATTGTAGAAGATTTTTCCGTCGGCGTATGCGGCGCCGCGATTCACGACGTCGCAGCATGCGCGACCTATCGCCTGCTGATCGTTCGGCGGTCTGAACTTCCATTTCAACGGCTGGCCGGGCTGACTGAGGTCGAGCGCGTACGCGACGTTGGGATACGGCGTGATGATGTACATCGTGTTTCCGATCACGAGCGGCTGTCCTTCGTGACCGCGCAACACTCCAGTCGAGAATGCCCATGAAACGTGAAGTCCGGAAGCGTTCGACGGAGTGATCGTCGCGAGTTCGCTGTAGCGTGAGTTGGAGTAATCGCCGGCAGGCATCTGCCATTCGCCGGCTGGTCCAGCGTGTGGAAATGCGATGCGAGTGCCGGCTACAGTTCGCGCTGGCGCGCTCGTTGAATCAGAACCAGTCGCGGATTGTTCCTTCCCACCTTTGCACGCAATGCAAAGAGCGATCGCGAAAAGCGGCGCACTCCAGCGATTTGTCATTTCGGTATGAGATAGTCCTGCGCTGCTATCGCCCGCCATTTGCCATCGCGATATGCCCATACGTCGGTGAATCGATAGCGGTTGGTAATTGGCTTTCCGTTGCTGCGCGCTTTCACCACAAAGATTCCGGTAACAACCGCTGAAGGAGAGTGGTCGTGAAGATGCATCTCCTCGTTGTTTGCAGATACTACGGTGTCTGGACTCGTCGCAATTGCCTGAACGAGCTCGTCCTGCGTCATGACGACATTGTCTTCGGTGTAGATGAAGCCCGGCGCGGTTAAGCGCCGGAACGCGGCCGTGTCGCGCCGCTCCAATGCTCTCCCCCATTCCTTCTCGAGAGCAAAGATCGAATCCTGAACAGCCCCGGGCTTCGCTTCCGAATCGTGTTCGTCCTCACGGCGTTCGTTCGTGACCGCAAACGCGGCAGCAAATGCCGCGGCAAATGCTGCGACAACTGCGACGACGGTGTTCCGAGTCATCTCGATTCCTCCGATCCCTGAGATTTGTCTCGCCAGCATATCGCCTCATCTGACTGCGCACCAGAGCACCACCTGACGGGAAATTGACATTGCCATCCGTTGAGGATTTGATCGGCGCCTCCCATCTTCGTGACTCATGACCAGCCGCGATATCATCCGCGGACTTACCCGTGCGGAGATTTCCGATGTGGATGCACATACCTGTCCTGATCACGCTCGCGTTGCCGGGCACTTCGCCGGGCACTTCGCCGGGAGCTTCGCCGGCTAAGTCCGATACGACGGCGGTCAAGGCAGAGCTGATGGCAGCTGACCGCGCACTCGCGCAACTGGCTGCACGCGGTGGAGCAGAGGTCGTGCTTCGAGCGCTGGATCCCAGGGCAGCCGTTCTTTTTCCGGGACAACCGGTGCTGCGCGGCGCGGCGGAATCCCGCGCGCCTTTCATCGCTCGCTATTCGAAACCGTCGACGTTTGCCTGGCGTCCTGTGCATGCCGTTGCAGGCGTTGACGGTCGATTCGGCTGCACATTCGGATATTCCAGATTTTTCAACTCCGCCGATACGCTCAAGTCAGCACGGAAGGGCACGTACATCACGTGCTGGGAAAAGGCCAGGAACGGCAAATGGCGGATCGTCGGAACGGAGCGAAATGACAGTCCACCGGGGGACCTCGTTCTCGCCGACACAACGGCGCTTCCCGGCGCACCCCATTCTGCCACGACTTCTTTTCAGGGCAGTGCGCTGATCGACGCCCAGGATGCGGATTCCCTCTTTGCGGTTTTCGGCGAGCGGCCGTCAGGTCCGGCACCGGCCTTTCTGCGATACATCGCAGACGATGGATTGCTTATCGGCCCGACGGAGTTTCCCCGCGGAAAGGCCGGCGTCGAAAAAGCATTCGAAGGCTACCCCTCGGCCGATCGCGTCATCACTTGGCGGCCGCTGCGATCATTCGGCGCCGGGTCGGGTGGGCTGGCTTTTACCGTGGGTCATTCGGTGAGCGGTCCGCGACCCGGCAAGACCGGCCGATCTGTGAACCAGAAGTACATGAGTGTCTGGCGACAGGAGC
>JBDTNA010000265.1:0-4865 GCA_039933985.1 Gemmatimonadales bacterium
GACGGCATGGTTACAAGCGTTGCATCGCTTCTGAATGACGGCGGCTCGTTCGTCATCCAGACACTTCATCCGGTAGCCGCTGGCGGCGACGAGCCTTATCAGGATGGCTGGCGAAAGGGCTCATGGGCAGGGTTCAGTGAAGACTTTACCGATCCGGCCCCATGGTATTTCCGAACAATCGAAGGCTGGATCAGGCTGATTGGCGAAAGCGGGTTGACGCTCGCCGACCTGCGGGAGCCAGTACATCCCATTACCGGGAAGCCGGCATCGTTGATACTCATCGCGGAGGCCTCGAAGTAGTCCCCACCTGATCAATTCCTTACGCCTTCATAAGCTTGCTCCGCTAACGACCGTACACTATCGTAGGCGCTTCCTCGGCAGGCTCTCCGTCGGTGAACGGAGAGAACTCGGTAATTGGAGAAAAAGGGGCATGACCTTCACTTCCGTTCGACGCGCCTCATTGGCGCTCGCGCTTTTGCTCACGTCGCTGCCCGGAGTGTTGGCAGCCCAAGCGTCCGGTGGAACGGTTCGGGGACGCGTCACTGACGCGGCGACCGGACGCCCTCTGGGCGATGCGCAGATCGTCGTCACGGGGACGCGCGTGGGGACGAATAGTGCGTCCACAGGCGACTTCACTTTGACGGGCGTCCCGATTGGCGCCCGAACAATCACCATCCGTCGAATCGGCTATCAGCCTGTCGCGCAGGCGGTCGATGTCGTCTCCGGTGCCACCGCAACGATCGCGGTTCAGCTCCGGGTGAGCGCGGTCAACCTGAGCGACGTCGTCGTCACGGGTACGGGTGCGCCGACCGAGCGCCGAAAAGTCGGCACGAGCATCGGCTCGGTTGACTCGGCGATGATCACCAGGGCGCAGGCCGTGACGATCGACCAGGCGATGCAGGGAAAAGTGCCGGGTGCCCAGATCACACAAAATTCAGGCGGACCGGGCGGCGGGGGAATTTCCGTTCGTCTTCGCGGCGTCAACTCATTTATCTCGGGCTCCGATCCGCTCTACATCGTAGACGGCGTGATCGTGGACAACAGCTCGGCACAGCTGTCGGATCTCGGAATCAGGTCCAACCCTCAGAACCGGCTTGCCGACATCAACCCCGCCGACATCGAGCGAATCGAGATCATTCGCGGCGCGGCTGGAGCCGCTCTCTATGGATCGCGCGCGAACAATGGAGTCGTGCAGATCTTCACGCGCCGCGGAACGAGCGGCAAGCCGCGCTATACGTATTCCTCCCGCTACTCGTCGAACGAGCTTCGCGAGCAGCAGCCGTTCAATTTTTATCCGTTCGACGTCTCTGGTCTTCCGATCGCCCGCTTCAATTATCAGAACGACATCTTCACGAGGGCGCCGGCAACCGAGCAGAATCTCACGGTCGAAGGCGGCAGTGACGCGACGAGATATTTCATCAGCGGAAACTTCGCGAACGAAGACGGCATCATGCGGTCGACTTCATCGCGACGCATGGGCGCACGAGTCAACCTTCAGCAGCAGCTGACGCCCCGTCTCATAGCGAACGTCACGTCGAACTACATCCAGACGAACAATCAGCTTCAGGCGTTCGGGGAGCAGAACGACTACGGCATCATGGGCTCGCTGTTCTTCGCTCCAACCAGCGTGAATTTTGCCCCGGTGAATGGTGTGTATCCGTTGCCACCAGCGCTTGGAACCAACCCCCTTCTCGCGATCGCGCGTATTCGCAACCCGCAGGAGATCGATCGCTTCATCGGTTCCGCCAAGCTGACGTTCAATCCGACGACAAAGCTCCTCCTCGACTATTCGGTTGGAATCGACAACGTCGGATTCGAGCAGAGACAGTTCGTTCCGAGAGCCGCTGTGCTCGGCACCGCGCCCCTTGCGACTGGTCGCTCGCAGTCGGTGTTCCAGACGACCAGAGTCATCAACCAGGACGGCGTCGCCGGATACACATGGAACGCGATGGGTCCCTTCGAGCTGAGGACAACCGCAGGATTCAACTTCACCGATCAGAAGGTTCGGACCACTGCCGCGACGTCCAACGGACTTGCGCCGGTTGGTGATCTCGTCAGCGCCGGTTCTGTCTTTGCGGCGGCGCAGACCGAGATCAATCTCCGCACACTTGGCTTTTACGGACAACAGGAAGTGGCGTGGAATGACAAGCTCTTCCTGACAGGGGCCGTCCGGTACGATGCGTCATCCACGTTCGCACCATCGGAGCGCTGGCAGGTGTTTCCGAAACTCTCCGCATCGTATGTAGCAATTGGCAACCGTCCAGGCATGCTGAACAACCTGCGGCTGCGCTCGGCGCTTGGATGGGCGGGCAGCCAGCCGGGAATTGTCAACGCATACTCGCAATTCATCACGTACGATCAGCTGCCATTTGCCGGCAGGCCTGGCTTCGTGAACTCGATCACGTACGGCAATCCGAATCTCAAAAACGAGCGCGCTCGTGAGTGGGAAGTCGGGGCCGAGGTTGGATTGTTCAGCGGTCGGGTTGGTGCGGAGGCGACGTATTACAATCGCGTCGTGTCGGACCTCCTGTTCTTCCGTCCGCTGCCGACGAGCACCGGATTCTCGCGTCAGTTCTTCCCGATCGGCGAGATGTCGAACAAGGGAATCGAGCTTCTTGTCAACACGCACAACGTGACGACGAAGAATCTCGACTGGACAACTACAGCCACATACACGAAGAACAAGAATCTCGTCGAGAAGCTCGCGATTCTCGATTTCCAGAGTGCTGGCGGATATCCGAACCGCATCCGCGCCGGACAGCCTGCGGGCGTGTTCTATGGATCCTATGCAGCGCGTGACTGCGTCACGGGCGCACTGCTCCTGGATTCGCTGGGACGCTATCGCCGCAGCAACCAGGCCGCCGACATGGGTGCTACACTCGCTCAGCGTCAGGCGATCAGCAAGGGAAGCTGCAACGATTCGCTCAACAAGGTCATCGGGGATCCGAACCCGAAATGGCTGGGCTCGCTCCTCAACGAGTTTACGATCGCGAAGAAGATTCGTTTCCGCGCGCTGCTCGATGGTGTGTTTGGAAACGACATCATGAACCTCTCGACGCGTGCGCAGAACGCAGGCATCGCCAGCAACTCGAAGTCGTATGAGCTCGAGCTGCTTCCGTACGGCGATCCACGGAAGCTTCCGCCGACGTGGAATTCGCGGACGCAGGGAATCTTCGAGCACTGGATCGAGGATGGCAGCTTCGTGAAGCTCCGCGAGCTTTCCGCGAGCTACACGTTCGATCAGGCGCCGTTCCGCCGTCTGTTCCGTGAAGGAATCGATGTGACCGTGTCCGGACGCAATCTCTATGTGTGGACCGACTACAGCGGCTACGACCCGGAACTCAATCTCTTCGGGACGAACGCTGGAGGTCGTGAATCAGTTCAGACGACGGCAGCAGACCGAGGTTTCGACTTCGGCGGTTATCCCATTCCGCGCACATGGTCGGTCAGTGCGCGAGTCACTTTCTGAGCGGCGGAGAACAGCTAAATGAGAACGATCAGAAAGTGCGCTGTAGCCGCGGCGGCGATTGCGGTTGCCGGCTGCAACCTCGACCTCCAGAACCCGAACTCACCCACTGAGGGTCAGGTTACAACGAGCGCCGATGGAGTGATTGCACTCGCCACCGGACTACAGGGTCGGTTCGCTCAGTCATATGGAAACTTTGCATATATGGCCGGACTCGTCACCGATGAGCTCGCGTCCACAACTGCGGCTCTTATCTCGATCAGCGATGCGGAGCAGGGGTCAGTAGCACCGGGCACCGCCATCGCGGACAACGTCTTCAACTCGATTTACAGAACGATTCGCACCGCCGACGATCTGCTTACCGGCGCTGAAGCGCTGTCGGCTGACATCGAACCCGGTACCCGCAGCGGCCTCAAGGCACTCGCGTTCGCCCTGAAAGCCGAGTCACTCGGCGAGGCGATTCAGTCGTATCAGAAAACTCCGTTGAATACGCTTGGCGTTACCCAGCCGACGTATGCAACGCGAGCGGAAGTGCTGCCGGTGATTCGATCCCTGCTCGATTCGGCGGCGAGTCAGATCACCGGGACGCCGCCGAGTACGTTCTTCAACAACAGCATCCTGACTCCCGGCGTGAGTCTGCCGAACCTGATTCAGCTGCTCAGGGCGCGGTATGCGAGAATGGCGGGTGACGATGCGACGGCTCTGGCCGCCGCGAATCTTGTTGCCCGAAGCGGAACAGCGGCGATCTCGGTACTCACGTTCCCAGCCCCGGCAGTGAACTTCTACGCGAACGTCACTGGCGGCACGAATGGTGTTGCACCGCGACGTCAGTTCCGTCTCTCGATGGCGGCGGGCGATCAGCGCTTTGCGTATTTCGTCGTTCCCTCGCCGACTGCGGTTGGCCGGGTGAATGCGCTTCTCGACAACTGGAACCGCTATGCGAATCCGCAGGCGCCACTCGTCGTTTATTACCCGGACGAAGCTTTGTTGATCAAGGCCGAAGCGCTGGCGAATCAGAATAACGTCGCCGCGTCGCAGGCCGCTCTCGATTCTGTTCGCACCGATTGCACTGGAGGGAGGGGGATTGACGATCCAAAGGCATGTCTTGCCCCACTCTCTGGTCAGCTGACGAAGGACCAGCTGCTTGCTGAGATCTACGTACAGCGGAAGTACGAGCTGTTCTCTACCGGACTGCGGTGGGAGGATTCCCGTCGCCGCAACTCAGTGCGAGGACTGGTAGCCGCACCGGCCGTGCCTGTCGACGCGCAGCGCTGCTGGCTGCCGTACGCGCTTGGGGACAGAAACGCCAATCCGAATGTGCCTCCGGATGCTGCCGAGCCGACGGCGTTCCCAGCCGGCTGCGCGCTGTGAGGGCCCGACTAATGACAATCAATTCGAT
>JBDTNA010000266.1:0-4858 GCA_039933985.1 Gemmatimonadales bacterium
AGCTCAAGTATGGACCGGAGTTCATGAACGTTCAGGGCGACCGCTCGCAGGAAGGCGGACTTGCGACGATCGGCTACGATGACGAAGGCGTGAAGCCGGACGACTTCCTGATCATCAAGAAAGGTGTGTTCAACGACTACCAGACCACGCGTGAGCAGGCCAACTGGCTCAAGTGGTGGTACGACAAGTCGGGAACGCCGACTCGATCACACGGTTGCTCTTATGGCGATTCGTGGTCGAGCATCCAGTTCCAGCGCATGCCGAACGTCTCGCTGATGCCGGGCGAAAAGGAGCAGAGCTACGAAGATCTGATCGCTGCGACCGACAAGGGGATCGCGATCATCGGCGACGGCTCGTTCTCGATCGACCAGCAGCGCTACAACGCGCAGTTCGGCGGGCAGGTGTTCTACGAGATCAAGGGCGGAAAGATTGTCGGAATGCTCAAGGACGTTGCGTATCAGATGCGCACGCCGGACTTCTGGAACTCGCTCGACATGATCGGAGGAAAGAAGAGCTACATGCTCGGCGGCAGCTTCTTCGATGGAAAAGGACAACCGCCGCAGATCAACGCGGTGAGTCACGGATCCCCGCCGGCACGCTTCCGCAACATCAACGTCATCAACACCGGGAGAAAAGGATGAGAGAGCCAAGGCGACTAATCCCGAGTGTGGAAGAGGGAGACATCATCTCTCGTGACGAGTCTCAAAAGCTCATCGAGCGAGTGGTGAAGATGTCGAGCGCTGACGCGATCAGCGTGAGCGTCACGAGCTCGCTGACGAACAACATTCGCTTCGCGGCGAATCAGGTATCGACGGCTGGAAGCGTCGCCGACGCGAACGTTGCGGTGACGAGCGCGTACGGTCCGAAGAAAGCGACAGTCGTGACGAACGACCTGTCTGACGCTGCTTTGCTCAAGACGGTAAAAGAGTCGGAGAGGCTGGCGAAGCTTTCGCCTGATGATCCGGAATCGATGCCCGATCTGGGCCCGCAGAGCATCAAGGTGGTCGATGCTACTTTCGACTCGGTGGAAAAGCTTGAAGCATCAGATCTCGCGAAGGCCGCATTGACCGCCCTCGAGCCGGCGAGAAAGGCAGGTGATCTCACTGCCGCCGGTTACCTCGTCGTCAACACCAGCACGAACGCGCTCGGCAACAAGGAAAAGCTGTTCGCGTATCACAAGAGCACCAACGCGAACTATACGATCACTGTCCGGACGACCGACGGAACAGGATCTGGTTGGGCAGGTGCCGAAAGTCCGGATTGGAAGAAGCTCGATGTGGGGACGGTGAGCTCGCGTGCCATTGCCAAGGCGCGCCTGTCGCGGAACCCAGTCGCGATTGAGCCTGGCAAGTACACAGTCATTCTCGAGCCGCAGGCGGTTGGCGATCTCGTGCAGCTGATTGGTTTCTATGCTGATGCCAGGTCGTCGGACGAGGGACGCAGCCCGTTCACGAAGCAGGGCGGTGGCAACAAGCTGGGCGAGAAGATCGTTGATGCGCGCATCACCATCACGGCTGATCCATTCGATCCGATGATTCTCTCGCAGCCATGGGACGGAGACGGTTTGCCGCTCGGCCGACAGGTTTTCGTGGACAAGGGCGTGCTGAAAGAGCTGTACTACTCGCGTTTCTGGGCGAAGAAGATGAACAAACAGCCAACCGGTGCGCCGACGTCGTTCATCATGTCCGGTGGCACCACATCGCTCGACGACATGATCAAGTCCACAGCGCGCGGGATTCTCGTCACGCGCTTGTGGTACCTGCGTGAAGTCGATCCGCGCACGATTCTCTACACGGGCCTCACGCGCGACGGCACGTTCCTGATCGAGAACGGCAAGATCTCGAAGGCGATCAAGAACTTCCGCTTCAACGATTCGCCGCTGTTCATGCTGAACAATCTCGAGGCGATCGGTCCGGCAGTGCGTCTTGCCGGTACGGAGGCAGGCGGTGCGGTGGTCGTTCCGCCGATCAAGGTGAAAGACTTCAATTTCACTTCACTGTCCGACGCGGTCTAAGATTCCGATTGATGTATCAAGTCAGAAGCCGTCTCCTCAAGGGGACGGCTTCTTTCGTTTCCGCCGCGGCCAACTGATGAACTACAAACAGCTTTGGCACACCGAATACACCGAAATTGCACCGAGTACACCGAAAAAAAATTTTAAAGTGACAACCGATTTATTCCGGAGGAGAAGGGCATCGCGTGGAAATTTATTAGGAGTCCGGTTTTTATCCCGGTAAGTCGGAGGTACGTCAGCACTTGTGCCTTATGAATTGGGAGGATTGTGGTCACTGTCTTCAGCTCCACGATGACTTTCTCGTCCACGACAAAGTCCGGCCGGAACCCAACCTTTACTTCGATTCCGTCGTATGTCACCGGGAACGTTTCTTGACTGACAAAGCAAAGATTCAGTCTTGAAAATTCATGGCCGAGGAATGTCTGATATGCTGATTCGAGAAGCCCGGCGCCGAGGTAGTGTCGTACCTTGAACGCGCATCCAATAATCACTTCAGTAAGCGGATCATGCTCGTACACTCGACCAAATTGACTGACATATTTGGCGTGAGCAGAACCATCTGTGCCCCGAGATAACCCAAGACCCCAAGTAGTTTTCGGTGTACTCGGTGCCATTCGGTGTATTCGGTGTGCCAAAGCAGTTCAAAAACTTGCATGAACTAACAATCATCTCCCCTCACCACGATGCGTCTCTCCCTGAAATCGACACTCCTTGCCGCAGCAATAGTCACCCCGATGACCGCAGCTGACCCGATCCTGCGCGGATTCACACCCGACTCATCGCGATTGGAAATCCAATGGGAGACGAAATTCAAGTCGATCCCCGAGCCAGCCCGAATGCGCGAGGCAATGCGCCTCCTCTCCGCACGACCGCATCACGTCGGATCGGCATACGGAAAACAGAACGCTACCTGGATCCGCGATCAGTTCCGCAGCTACGGCTGGCAAGCCGAGATCGAGCAGTTCGATGTGTTGTTTCCAACGCCGAGGGAGCGAGTGCTCGAGATGATCTCCCCGACGAGCTACGTCGCAAACCTCGACGAGACCGCGATCGACATCGATCCAACCTCCAATCAGAAAGATGAGCAGCTGCCGCCCTACGTCGCGTACTCTGCCGACGGCGACGTAACGGGACCGCTGGTCTTCGTGAATTACGGCGTTCCCGCCGACTACGATGAGCTCGAGCGCCGCGGCATCTCTGTAAAAGGCGCGATCGTGATCGCGAAATACGGCGGCTCGTGGCGTGGAATCAAACCGAAGGTCGCGGCGGAGCACGGCGCCGTCGGGTGCATCATCTATTCTGATCCAGGTGACGACGGATACGCCGGCGGCGACGTGTTTCCGGCCGGACCGATGCGGCCGTCACAAGGCGTACAGCGCGGATCGGTCGCAGACATGCCGACATATCCCGGCGATCCACGCACACCCGGCATTGGCGCGACGAAGGGAGCTCGCCGGCTCGCGCTCAACAAGATTCCGACGCTAACGAAGATTCCGACTCTTCCGCTTTCATACGGCAACGCGCAGCCGTTGCTCGCGGCGCTGCGTGGATCGGTCGTTCCTTCGGCATGGCGCGGCGGACTCCCCATCACGTATCGCTTTGGGCCCGGTCCCGCGGTCGTTCATCTCAAGGTCAAGTCTGACTGGAACACACGCACGCTGAACGATGTCATAGCAAAGCTGCCTGGCTCGACCGAGCCGAATCAGTGGATCATCCGCGGAAATCACCACGACGCGTGGGTGAACGGCGCGCAGGATCCAATCTCGGGACTTATCGCTGAGCTCGAGGAAGCGCGCGCGCTCGGTGAGCTTGTCAAACAAGGATGGCGTCCGAAACGCACCATCGTTTACGCAGCGTGGGATGGCGAAGAGCCCGGCCTGCTTGGATCGACTGAATGGGTAGAGACTCACGCCGACGAGCTGGCGAAGAAAGCAGTCGTATACATCAACACCGATACGAATGCGCGCGGCTTCCTCGGGATCTCCGGATCGCATACGCTCGAGAAATTCATCAACGACGTGAGTAGGGACGTTGTTGATCCCGAATCGCGCGTGAGCGCCTGGAAGCGACGCCAGGCATCGCGTCTTATGTCGGGCACAACGCAGGAAAAAAAGGAGGCGCGCACGCGTGACGACCTCCGCATCGGCGCCCTCGGCTCGGGATCGGACTATTCGCCGTTCCTCGATCATCTGGGTATCGCCGCGCTCAACCTGGGCTACGGCGGCGAGGACGACGGCGGGATTTATCACTCGGCCTATGATGACTTCTACTGGTTCACGCATTTCAGCGACAGCACGTTCGAATATGGAAAAGCGCTGGCGCAGACAACGGGCATTGCCGTGATGCGTTTTGCGAATGCGGATCTTCGTCCGTTCGCGTTTGGCAATCTCGCAGAAACGGTGACTGGTTATGCAAGCGAGCTTCAGCGGTTGCGGGATTCGAGAGAAGAAGAGATCTCGGAGTCAAATCGCTCGATCGAAGAAGGCGTGTTCAACGCAGTCAGCGATCCGCGCGAGCCCGTTCGACCGCCGGCGGCGAAGACACCACCCCCGCGATTCAACTTCGCTCCGCTGCTGAACGCGCTCGATTCACTGACATCTGCGGCAAAGCGATATGATCGCGCCGCCGCGGCAGTCTCCTCTTCTGCGGCGAGTTCCGCATCGCAGGCGGCAAAGCTTGCATCGGTAAACCAGCGGCTCCTGCAGGCCGAGCGTGCCTTGACGTCGAACGACGGACTTCGCGGGCGTCCGTGGTACAGACATCTTCTTTATGCACCGGGATTCTATACCGGCTATGGAGTGAAGACTGTCCCCGGTGTTCGCGAGTCGATCGAGCAGGGCCAGT
>JBDTNA010000267.1:0-4841 GCA_039933985.1 Gemmatimonadales bacterium
CGGGGCTAACCTTGCCGGAACTGCATTGAACCTCGATCACATAAGAAATTTCTGTATTGTTGCGCATATCGATCACGGCAAATCCACTCTCGCGGACCGGCTGATCGAGGCCACCGGCATGCTGCAGAAGCGCGAGATGAAGGCACAGGTCCTCGACACACTCGACCTCGAACGCGAGCGCGGTATCACGATCAAGCTCAATGCAGTGAGAATGAGCTACCAGTCGAAGGAAGGCGGCGCATACGAGCTGAACCTCATCGACACACCGGGCCACGTCGATTTCACCTACGAAGTATCGCGCTCACTAGCAGCGTGTGAAGGTGCCATCCTCGTCGTCGACGCATCGCAGGGAATCCAGGCACAAACCCTCTCGAATCTTTTCCTCGCTCTTGATGCAGGACTCGAGATCATTCCTGTCCTGAACAAAATCGACCTTCCCGGCGCCGAGCCGGAAAAGAGAAAGCAGGAAGTTTGCGACCTGCTCGGCGTCGATCCCGACGAAATTCTTCTCGTGAGCGCGAAGGAAGGCCTCGGTATCCCCGAGCTTCTCGAGCAGATCATTCGCAAGGTGCCACCGCCGCGCGGGAATCCGGACGGTCCGCTGCGCGCCCTCATCTATGATTCGTTCTACGACAAGTACCGCGGTGCCATACCAAGCGTGCGAGTCGTCGACGGAACAATTCGGATTGGAACGAAGATCACCTTCGGCGCGAGTGAGTCCGTTTATGAAGTTGCAGAGGTCGGATACAATCAGCTCCGCCAGGTAAAGGCAGAAGAGCTCGGACCCGGCGAAGTCGGGTACGTGGTCGCGAACGTTCGGTCGGTGAAGGAAACCCGGTCGGGCGATACGATTTTCGACGCGACCAATCGCGCACCCGAGGCACTGCCAGGATATCGCGACGTTCAATCGTTCGTTTTCGCCGGCATCTACCCTACAGACACTCAGCAGTACGAAACACTTCGCGACGCTCTAGAGAAGCTTCAGCTGAACGACGCATCTCTTCAGTACGAGCCCGAGACTTCAACCGCTCTCGGGTTCGGCTTTCGCTGCGGGTTCCTTGGGTTGCTCCACATGGAGATCGTGCAGGAACGGCTCGAGCGAGAGTATGAGCTCGATCTCGTCACGACCGTTCCAAGTGTCGAGTACAAGGTGTACAAGACCGACGCAACGATGCTGCTGATCGAGAACCCGTCGAAGATGCCGCCGTCAACGGTGATCGATTACGTCGAGGAGCCGTACGTCAAAGCGCGCATCATGGCGCCCGCCGATTACATCGGCCCGATCATGACTCTCGGCACGGAGAGGCGCGGCATCTACAAGAACATGACGTATCTCGACACGGCCCGAGTCGAGTTCGACTGGGAGTTTCCGCTCGGCGAAATCATCCTCGACTTCTTCGACCGTCTGAAAACAATCAGCCGCGGATACGCTTCACTCGACTACGAAATGCTCGAGTACCGCCAGAGCGATCTGGTGAAGCTCGACATGCTCATCAACGGTGATCCCGTCGATGCTTTCTCGGTGATCATCCACCAGGACAAGGCATACGAGTGGGGAAGGAAGATCGCCGACAAGCTGAAGGAGCTCATACCGCGTCAGCTCTTCGAAGTAATCATCCAGGCGGCGATCGGTCAGAAGATCATCGCGCGCACGACGGTGAAACCGCTGCGCAAGGACGTGCTCGCCAAGTGCTACGGCGGTGACATCAGTCGTAAGCGCAAGCTTCTAGAAAAACAGAAGGAGGGCAAAAAGCGGATGAAGCAGGTCGGTTCAGTGGAGATTCCGCAGGAGGCGTTCCTCGCAGTTCTTCAGGTTGACTGACGAGTGAGCTCGCTCGTTGTCCAGACGAGCTTTCTCGGAGACATCGTTCTCTCTACAGGGCTGATCGCCGAGCTCGCCAAGCGTGGCCCTGTCGATGTTCTCACCACGCCGCTTGGATCGGCGATTCTCGTCAACAGTCCCCACATCAGGAATCTCCTCGTCTACGACCGGCGGGGCGCCGATCGCGGGGTCGCCGGATTTGCGCGCACCGCGAACCGGATTCGGCGAGCTGGAATGAACGGAGGATCGAAAGGCCCCCACGAAACTGCCTACATGGCGCAAGGCTCATTGCGGAGCGCCGCACTCGTCGCTGCGGCGGGAATAAAAAACCGCATCGGCTTCGATACATCTGACGGCCGGCGCCTGTACACCGGAATTGTGGAGTATGGCACCGGCAGGCATCACGCCGAGCGTTTGTGGTGGCTTTCGATGTCGCCCTGCGCAGATCCACCGTCTCGTGAACAGATCGCCCCGCGGCTCTTCCCTTCACCGGAAGACGAACGTGCTGCCGAGGCCGTGTTGAGCGAACAGCTGGCGAGCGTGCATCGGCCGTTCGTCGCGCTCGCACCAGGCGCTGCGTGGGGGACGAAGCGCTGGCCTTTCTACGACGAGCTCGCGGTGAAAATCGGTGAGCGAGCGAACGTTGTCATCGTCGGGGGAAAGGAGGACGGCCCAGCCGGCGATCGGATTGTCGCGCAGCTTCCGCAAGGATTGGCCGCCAACGCGGCAGGGAGACTAAGCCTTCTTGGATCAGCTGCTCTCCTCGGCCGAGCAGCCGCATTGGTGACCAACGACTCCGCGCCGCAGCATCTCGCGTCAGGCATGAATACTCCGACGATCACTATTTTCGGACCTACGTCGCCGGAGTTCGGCTTTGGCCCGCTCGCGGAAAAATCCATCATGGTGGAGAACCGCACCCTGGCCTGCCACCCCTGCGATCATCACGGTCCATCAGAGTGCCCGCTTGGACATTGGCGCTGCATGCGCGAACTTACGTCGAGCGACGTCTTCGATCTTCTCGTGAAAAACACTCTCCTAAGCGAGCCCCAGTGACGGTCAGAGAGCAGTTCATTGTCGGAATCGATCTCGGCGGCACAAACATCGCGGCCGGCGCAATGCCGACTGACGGAACGCGCGAGATCGCGATGAGGATGATCCCGACGCTGGCGGAAGGCGGAGCAGGCGCCGTCGTCGACAGAATCGCCGCGTTGATTGAAGAAGTGATCGCGCAGACGCGGGCGGAAACGGGCGCGGAACGCAGCGATTTTCTGGGAGTCGGCATCGGCTCCCCGGGTCCGCTCGACAGGGCTCGGGGAGTTGTCATTGTTACTCCCAATCTCGGCTGGCGCGATTTCCCGCTTCGAGACGAAGTCGCGAATCGCGTGAATCTTCCGGCGACACTCGACAACGATGCGAACTGCGCGACGCTCGGAGAATGGTGGTGTGGCGCCGCGAAAGGCGGTCGCAATGTTGTCGGAATGACAATCGGCACCGGAATCGGCGGCGGACTCATTCTCGACGGCAAGCTTTACCACGGCTCATCCGATGCAGCGGGCGAGATCGGACACACGACGATCGATTCAACCGGACGCCGGTGCAAATGCGGCAACTACGGCTGCCTCGAGGCCTACACCTCAGGTCCGGCGATCGCGATGCGCGCGCGCGAAGTTCTCGAAGGTGATGAGGTCTCGCTGCTCACGTCGATGGTGGACGGTGATGTGTCACGCATCACTGCGCAGACGGTGTTCGAAGCGTCGAAGCGCGGCGATGCTGTCGCGCTCGAAGTAGTGCGCGACACAGCGCACTTCCTCGGCGTCGGCGTATCGAACCTGATCAACATCTTCAATCCGGACATCTTCGTGATTGCGGGAGGAGTGACTCAGGCCGGCGATCTGTTGTTCGATCCGTTGCGTGCCGAGGTGCGCCGCCGCGCGTTCAAGCCGTCGGTCGATGCGTGTCGGATTGTCGCCGGCGCGTTGCCATTGTCAGCTGGAGTTGTGGGAGCGGTTGCTACGTTCCGCGCGCAGACGTTAGGGGATCTTTAGCTATTCTGGCTTTGCTCGTTCCCGCTGTTGCGGGAGCGGAAACATCAGCGCCGCACCACAGCATTCAGAACTTTCCCGTCGAGATCCTTGGGGTAGGAAATCCCCAGCATCGCCGAGAATGTCGGCGCCATATCGACAGTTTCGGCGCGCGATGGATCCTTCCCCGCCGGAACGCCGGGACCCATGAAAATCATCGGCACATGACGATCGTACCAATACGTCTGGCCGTGACTGCTTCCTCGCGGAATGTTCAGAATTCCCGGCTTGAACCTGAACTCCACACCGTCACGGGAATACCAGCTCTCGAATCTGCCGGGATATAGAGACCGTTTCTGAAGAACCGCAAAGCTGTCCGTCGGCTGACTCTTTTCCAGACTCTCGCGAGTCCACGCATCTCCAATAATCGACAGCTTCTTCAGGTCCGACACGATCTTCTTTCTGGCTGCGGTCTTGTCGGGATTCGCAATCGCGTCAGCACGAATTCCGTTCAGCCGCGCAATCTCTTCCGGCGTGATCCGATGCCCGTACTCTCCGCGAGCGACGAGGTCTTCGGGTGAATCCAGAACTCCATGGTCCGCGGTGAGCATCGTCGTCCACCGGCCTCTGCCAACCTGAGTATCGAGATAGTCGAAAAATTCTCCGAGCTCGCGGTCGAGTTGCAGAAGATTGTCGAGCTGTTCACGACTCAATGGACTGAATCCATGGCCGATTCGATCCGTTGCCGACAACGAGACGCTCAGGAAATCAGGTGCATCGTCGCGACCGAGCTCGAGCGAGCTGACCATCGTCTTGGCGAATTGGAGCGTGGCCTCATCGAGTTTCGGCGTCGCTTCCCACCAGTACCAGAACACTTCAGGGCGGGCCTCCTCGGAAAACCGATGAGGGAAGAAGCTGTGTACGCCGTCGCCCTCGGCGGATGACGTATCTGCGTCAGCCCTCGGCAATGCAGATGCTGGCGCCTGAAGACTCCATAC
>JBDTNA010000268.1:0-4841 GCA_039933985.1 Gemmatimonadales bacterium
GCATCGACGGCGTGCTCCAGGAGATCATGAAGCCGCCGCTCAAGCTGCGGTCGGCGCTCATCTCCCGTTTCAAGATCATGGCGAACCTGAACATTTCGGAGCGCCGGATTCCGCAGGACGGCCGCATCAAGCTGAAGATCCTGAGCCGCGTCATCGACTATCGCGTTTCCACGCTTCCGACACTGTTCGGTGAAAAGGTCGTGCTCCGAATTCTCGACAAGGGAAACCTTACCCTCGACCTTCAGGCGTTCGGCATCGAGCCGCGCGCAGAACGCGAGATCTTCGAAGCGATCGGCAATCCGTACGGAATGTGCCTCGTCACGGGTCCGACAGGATCAGGCAAGACGACGACGCTCTACTCCGCACTCTCGAAAGTGAACAGCGTCAACGTCAACATCATGACGGCGGAAGATCCGGTCGAGTACAACCTCTTCGGAATCAATCAGGTTCTCGTGCGCTCCGAAGTCGGCATGACGTTCGCCGCCGCGCTGCGAGCGTTTCTGCGACAGGATCCGAACATCATCATGGTCGGTGAGATTCGAGATCTCGAGACGGCGAGCATTGCGACCAAAGCAGCGCTCACCGGTCACCTCGTGCTCTCGACTCTGCACACCAACTCGGCCCCCGAGACGGTCACGCGTCTTCTCGACATGGGCATCGAAAGCTTCAACGTTGCATCGGCGATCAACCTGATCGTTGCGCAACGACTCGTCCCGAAGGTGTGCACACACTGCGCGACCAAGTACGTGCCCGAGGATGCTGAGCTGGCCATCGCGAAGGTTACCCCCGACATGACGCTTCGCGATCTCAAGTTCAGCGATGTCGCGCTCTCTGATACAAAACCACGCGCGACCAAGCACGCCGCTCCGTATCTGGCGAAAGTGACCCTCGACACACGCATCGGAGACCTCCCGTTCTTCAAAGGCAAAGGCTGCGAAGCCTGTCAGGGCACCGGCATGAAAGGCCGGCAGGGACTCTACGAGACGATGGCGCTGTCTCAGAGCCTTCGCCGCCTGATCATGAAGCAGGTCGGCGCATCCGAGATCGGCGCCGCCGCGGTCGCCGAAGGAATGCTGACGCTGCGAATGGACGGCTGGCTCAAGGTGATCAAGGGGATCGCCTCGCTCGATCAGGTAGTCCGCGAGACCAGTATCTGATGTTGCCCAGCTTACCTCGGGGCGTCTAAACAAGGATGACGCGCCCAGTGAACAGGAGACCCCTCAAATGAGTCTGCCCATGCAGGCAGCACTTCCGACCGAAGTGCCGAAGACGCCGACTGGCGTGGTGGAGCCCCCACCGCACCCGATCATCGGCCGTGCCGCGCCCGCGATGGGACTCAACCTGAGGACACTCCTCGAGGAAATGGTCACGCTCGGTGCATCCGATCTTCACATCGTTGCCGGTGAGAGCCCAAAGCTTCGCATCGACGGCGAGATGACCAATGCGCGAACCGGTGGCGTGCTCGGCCCCAAGGACACGCTTCAGCTCGCGTACTCGGTGCTGACTGAAAACCAGAAGAAGCGATTTGAAACCGAAGACGAGCTCGATTTTTCGTTCGGCATCGCGAGCCTCGCACGCTTCCGCGGAAACTGCTTCCGTCAGCGAGGCTGCGTCTCGATGGTCATTCGACAGATTCCGTTCTCAATCAAGACATTCCAGGACCTCGGACTGCCTGCCGCAGTAGCGAGAATGGCGGAGAAGCCGCGAGGTCTTGTTCTCGTCACAGGCCCGACGGGCTCAGGAAAATCGACGACTCTTGCCGCGCTGATCGACAAGATCAATCGCGAGAGGAAAGGCCACATCATCACCGTCGAAGACCCGATCGAGTTCATTCACAAGCACCAGGGATGCCTCATCAATCAGCGCGAGGTCGGCACCGACACAAAGTCGTTCGCCAACGCTCTCAAATACGCGCTGCGTGAGGATCCAGACGTCATTCTGATCGGCGAAATGCGCGACCTGGAAACGATCCAGGCTGCGCTCACGATCGCCGAAACCGGTCACCTCGCGTTCGCCACACTTCACACGAACTCGGCGGCCGAGGCGATCAATCGAATCATCGATGTGTTCCCGTCGCATCAGCAGTCGCAGGTGCGGGCGCAGCTTGCGTTCGTGCTCGAGGGAATCGTTACGCAGACGCTCGTGCCGCGCGCAAGTGGACGCGGTCGCGCGATGGCGGCAGAGGTTCTGGTCGTGACCCCGGCGATTCGTTCGCTGATTCGCGACGACAAGGTTCACCAGATCTACTCCTCTATGCAGTCGGGCAAGAAGCACGGTATGCAGACGCTGAACGACGCTCTGTATGCCCTCTGCATGGGCAAAGAAATCTCGCTCGACGAGGCGGTCAAAGTCACGAGCTCGCCGGATGAGCTGTTGCGGATGCTTGGCAAGGAGCCGAGCGCCGAGGACAAGATTGCGCCGGCGCATCGTACCATGACCGGCGGACTGGGAGCAAGAAGGTAGTTCACTGTCCGTCGCCCGTGCCGGCAGCCGAGAGGGGATGCTGAGTGCGGGCGGCGGAACAGTACTGCAGCTAGTAGCTATTTGCTATTTGCTGTAAGCATTGGGGGAATGGCGGCTGGTAGCATGGAGCCGGTCGGTCACAGGTAACTGGTATCGGAGATATGGCGACTTTTACATATACAGCTCGTTCCTTTGCGGGCGAGATGCGAACCGCGACACTCGAGGCCGCGTCACGCGATGACGTGATCGCGCAGCTTCGCCGGCAGCGGCTGAACGTCGTGAAGATCGACGAGGCTACGCCGAAGAAGCCGAAGCGCGGTCACATCAAGATGCGCGACATCGTCATTCTGACCCGTCAGTTCTCGACGATGATCAACGCCGGTCTGCCTCTCGTGCAGGCGATGACCATTCTGGCCGAGCAGAGCGAAAACAAGACGTTGTCGGAGATCATGCGGACCGTCGTGTTCGACGTCGAATCGGGAAACACGGTTTCAGACGCGTTGAGCAAGCATCCGCAGGCGTTCAGCAACCTTTACGTGAACATGGTTGCCGCTGGAGAGGCGGGTGGTATTCTCGACACGATTCTGATGCGCCTCGCGACGTTCATGGAAAAGAACGATGCGCTCATCAGAAAGGTGAAGGGCGCGATGATCTATCCGAGCGTCATCATGACCGTTGCTGCATTGGCGGTCACAGTGCTGCTCATCTTCGTCATTCCGGTTTTCGAGAACCTGTTCTCGTCGGCTGGCCTGGCGCTGCCGCTTCCGACGCGAATCGTGATGGGTGCATCGAGATTCCTGAAGGGCTACTGGTACATCGTGGGCGGCGGCATCGCTGCCAGTGTCTTCCTGTTCCGTAAATACGCTGCCACGTCAAATGGCCGGCTCAATGTCGACAAGTTCCTGTTGCGAGTTCCGGTGCTGGGTGACGTTCTTCGCAAGTCAGCCGTTTCGCGCTTTACGCGTACGCTCGGAACACTGGTCAGCTCCGGCGTGAGCATTCTAGACGGACTCGAGATTACGGCCAAGACCGCGGGCAACCGCGTGGTTCAGGATGCGATCATGGAGTCGCGCGCTTCGATCGCCGGTGGTGACACGATCGCTGCGCCGCTCAAGAAATCCGGCGTGTTCCCGCCGATGGTCATCTCGATGATCTCCGTTGGAGAGCAAACGGGTGGTCTCGACGAGATGCTTTCGAAGATCGCCGACTTCTACGATGAAGAGGTGGATGCGGCGGTGAGCAACCTGCTTTCACTACTCGAGCCGATCATGATCGTATTTCTTGGAGTTGTCGTTGGCGGAATGGTGGTTGCGATGTATCTGCCAATCTTCGATATGATCAACGCGGTGCAGTAACCTCCCCGACCGACGTTGATTGACCCCGCCGTCACGAGTGACGGCGGGGTTTTTTTTCCCGCTGCAGATAGCCGGGCACTGACGGTGGCAGAAGTTCAGAACTCTCTTCGGCATTCCAATGTCCAAGGAGGAGAAGCGTAAGTCGAGGCAAGACATCGATCTCACACTGATCTAGACGAGGAGCAGTGTATTCCGAACATACCGAGCTCGATACTCCGACAAGTTGCTCTCGTCACGTCAATTATCGGCCTCTTCCACCGCGACGGCAAATGCGAAGGCTCAGGCCGACTCCTGGCCGCGCGTGCTTCGTTTTCTTGACTCAGCCCTGCGCGGCGCTCACTGACAGCTCAGCCCACGGCGTTTGCTCGTGCGCCCAATCGAATCGCTCGGGATGAAAGAGATGCGCGAGCAGCTCGATACCCTCCACGACACGAGGACCGGGCCGAGCGAAGTAGGCGTTCGCATCGACCGCGATTACACGTGCGCCGGGCAACTGCGGAATCTGTTGCGCGGCTTCAACGGCCTGTGTGAGTCCGTAACCGCATGGCGCAACAATGATCATCTCAGGCGACTGAGAGGCGACATCATCCCACGTCATCCGGACCGAGTCGGCCCCCGCGCGTCCATTCTCATCGATGCCGCCGGCGATCTCGATCATCTCCGGAACCCAGTGACCTGGGCAGAACGGCGGGTCGGTCCATTCCAGAAAAACGATTCTGCGCGGTGTTACACCGAGCACAGCCGCGCGAACCGAAGCGAGTCGCGAGCGATTTCTGTCGACCAGGGCTTCAGCTTCCAACAGTCTTCCGGTCACACGGCCGACGTCCAGAATGTTCTCTTCGATCTCGCGGAGATTCCGCGGTGACAGCCACAGAACGTCCGGATTTGAAGGAAGCGTCTTGAGCGCGCGCGTGAGTTCAGTGCCCGAGGGCGCGCACACCTGACAAAGGTCCTGCGTTAAAACAACATCGGGCTCGAGTTGGCGAAGCAGGATTTCATCGACCTCATACAGACTCGCGCCGC
>JBDTNA010000269.1:0-4839 GCA_039933985.1 Gemmatimonadales bacterium
TGACGTAGGCGAGCTCCGCATTGAATTTGGCGGCTTTGTCGGCGTTGATCTTCCAGTCAATCGTCGGCTTGAGAATGGTGTCGACGCCGAGTTGCGGAAACAACGGCAGGCCAGGCAGGGAAAAACGCAGTTTGCCGTCCACTTCGATGATCGGCTGAGAGGCGCTGCCTCCCGCCATGTTGTATTGCGCCATCGCGTAGCTCTGGCCGTAACGCTGCAGCGCCGCTTGCGCGTGCACGATATAGCCGCTCCGGATCACTTTGCCGGAAACGATCTTGCTCGGCTCGTTAGGGGGCGTGACCAGGAAATCAATTGTTTTTCCCTCGAAGAGCGAGAGGAGCAATTCCTGCGAAATCGGATCGTTCCGGTAATTTTGCTCGAGGATTTGCAGATTCGTTTGGCCCTGCGGATCGCGCAGAATGACGGAGTCGGGCTCGAGGTGCGCGGTCGTTTCGGTAAAGCGCACGTCGTTGACGCCCTGCTTCAGATCCAGTGCTACGGCGTCGCGCACGACCGCGAAATTCTGGTTGTAGATGGTCAGGGCCGGCTGCGCGACCGCGCTCAGCGTGGAAAGACCCGTCAGCGCGAGCGCGCCCGCAAGAGTGATTGATTTCATAGGCTGTGTTCTTCCCAGCCTAGACACGCGAACACGCAAAAACGCGCGATTTATTCCACTCCGCTGGCAAAAACAGTCTGAAAATGAGAACCCTTTTCTCCCAAGGCGCGACTCGGGTTTCGATTACCTGCGCCTCTAATAGCGCAATAAATCTTCAATCCGACTTTGCAAGGCATTAGGGCAACCGGCACGCTGGTAGAAAGGGCGCCGACTTTGCCACGTTCGCGGCGGAAACTCCCCCACCATAAACTGGAATGCGATCACGCCGAGAGCGTAATCGTCTTCCAGCGTCCCCGGCCGCCGGGAAAATTTCCCGTGGTAAATCGGCGGAACATAATTCGGCGAGCCCCACGGCATTCGATCCGTTTCTTCTATTCGGCACGCGCCCTCGAAATCGATCAAGGTGAGCTTTCCGCGATGCCGAAAGATATGGTCCGGCTTGCAGTCGCGCCATACCCAACCAGCGGCGTGCAATTTTGAGAGCAAAACCCCAGCTGTATTAAGCACTCGCTGAGCACCGCGCCAGGAAGTTCTTGACGGTTGCTGTTTGCGGCGGGGGAGCAAAGGTCGGCCACGGAGCTTCTCAAGAACCAAATATTGATTGCCTGACTGCATAAAAGTTCGAAATACCTCCGGGACTTCGATTCCAGCCGCTTTGAGGCGAAGTAGAATTCGGCTCTCACGCTTTACACGACTCGCGCCGTCCTCGCCGCTCCAATCGGTATCCCCATTGCGCCGGCCTTGCTTAAGAATAATCCACCGGGCAGGATAAACTGACAGGTCAAGCGCTTCAAAAACACCGCCCTTTCCGCGCTGTACAACCGCCTTTGAAACGAGGTAGGCGAGACCGATCGGACCACGCGCTTTCCTTGTACGCAGTCGCGGCCGGCACCGAAATGGGTCCTCAACCCAAGGGGGAACTGCGCTGCGCGGTGCGCAAATATCGGCATGCTGGCGCCCGCTGCTATCAATGAGGAATAATCGTTCGCCTTTGACCCCACCGCGGTATGCTCCATACCGATAATAAACGATACTGTTCCTACGATATCGGCAGTCGAACGGAATCTCAGGCGCTGCCAAACAGCGCGTGACTTGGTCGAGCATTCTCGCTAGCGCCTCAGCCTCTGAGCCTGATCTAGTGTAGATGGTAAGAAATTTGCCGATTTGCGGATAACCGGAGTCAGCTGAATTCAGACTCCCAAGCACAGCCAGTTCAATGGGAACTTTGAAAGCAACGCTGTGTCGACGCAGAATCGGGTAAACGCGACTGAAAACTTCATTTGCTGTGAGAATGGTAGCCGATAAGTGGAGCTTCCATCCTTGGCTCGGCTGATCGGCGGTTGACCAACGGGAGTATGCCCAGACTGCATCCCGAAGAGGCATCTTTCGAGTTAGCTGTCGCCAGGCGCTTTCGAGGCCTGCTGCGAACGATTCAAGACTTACACGTACCGCAGGAAAGCGAGCATGTGCCACTTTGTGTTGTTTGAGCACTTGTCAACACCCCAGTCTGGTCGTTCTCCAGACGCATTATCAAATCCAAAATCGTGCAATTCATCTGCGGAAAGACGATCTTCCACTTGTTCACAAATCGCCTTCCGCGCTTCATCTTGGGCTGCGTAGTCGTGATTGTTATCCCAGTAGTATCTTACGATGTTGTGGAGTTGCATGCCGTAGACAGGATCCTTCTCAACGGCGCGAACGAGTTCGCGAAACTTGTATTTCCGTCCCACCGGAGGCGTGGGCCAATCTGGATGGGGCGGGGGTTCATCTCGTTTCGTTTCGATGTTTGTAGACTGTGGATTTCCGTTCATGATTTCGAATTGGACTCTATTAAAACTCGACTCGGCAAGCACATTTTATTTGAGGGCGCCGTGGGGCGGCACAACTTTGTTGGCGATCGAATTAAAACGGTCTTGCTCTCGAAGACCGTCAAACCTCGGATCGACTTTCAACCATTCCACGTCGATCGAGTGTGTCCGGATCGCTTGTTCAAGCCAGGTGAACACAGCGGCCGGATCACCCAGTGCATGTGAAAGAGCGGCCATGTCATAGTACGAGAAGCTTTGCTTGTGCGCTTGCACCTCCTGGGCTGTTTTTCCTGCAGCCAGTCGATCGCCAGCGATTGCTTGAATATACGCAAGCTCCAACCGTTCTTGATCGCCCCCTCCGGAGAGCTCGACGTACTTCTTTGCCGCTGCGAGCGCCTCCGGGTATCGCTTTTGAAATCCGTATGCTTGGGCAAGGACCGAAAAGGCCGGGGCGAAATCCCGCTCCATCTCGAGTGTCTTCTGACACTGCACGACGGCATCTTGATAGCGCCGGGCGACAAGAAGAATCCTCGCTTTCGCCGCCCGGATGATCGGGGAAAGTGGATCATGCTTTTGGGCGAGCATGATTTCGCGCAGCGCTTCGTCATTGCGACCGAGCTGCGCCAGCTGAAACGCATACCAATGGTGAGCAGTCGCGCTGTTGGGATTCAGTTCGATGGCCTTCCGATAGTCGGCTTCAGCTGCATCCCATTTCCATTCAAAATCTCCGAATAAGCTCGCGCGCGATGTGTAGGCCTCGGGCAATCGCTCGTTGATTTTCAGAGCAGCAGTGACCTCAGGCCACGCCTTCTTTGCGGCCTCGTCCGCCGACAGAACACCGTATTCACAAAGTAAAATGTATGAATCTGCAATTCCCGCGTGACCCAGGGCGAATTCCGGGTCCCTCCCTACTGCCCGTTGGAAAAGAGCCAGACCGTCCTGAATCGCCTCTGAGGTGCGCTTGTTGAGCAAATAGCGACCGTGCAAATACAAATCGTAGGCTTCCGGGTCCCTCGTCGGAGGCTGGGCAAGATGCTCGCTCTCGGCGATTCCAAGATTAACGCGCAGGGCAGCTGCCACCTTCTGCGCCACGTCGCTCTGCAAGGTGAGAAGATCTTTCTCGCTTGAATCATACGTTTCAGACCAGATCTGATATCCATTACTGACATCGACCAGTTGCACGTCGACTCGAGATGTAGTCGGGCCGCGGCTGACGCTTCCCTCCAGAACATGCCTAACGTGCAACTTTTGACCGACGTCGCGAAGATCCTGGGTTCGATTCTTGAAAGCAAACGATGACTGGCGCGAGGGGACGAAAAGACCATGCACTCTGCCAAGAGAATTGATGAGCTGTTCGGTGATCCCGTCGCAAAAGTATTCCTGATCTTTTGCCGGACTGGAATCGATGAAAGGAAGAACCGCGATGGAGCGGTCTGGAGGCGATGAAGGCAACAACATCCACCCAGCGAGTACGGCGGCGCCAAGACAAAGAATCGCCCCGACAGCAATCAGGAGTTTCCTTGGGCCGCTCAGACGCGACCCGAACTTCGCCTGGCGTTGGAATTTTTGCGGCAAAACCGGATTCCCGAACGTCTCGTCGTAAAAATTGACCAGCGTCACCTTGCGTCCATGCTTCACTTCGCATTCGCCCAATTCGTGCAGGTAGCGATGCCAGCGGGGGAAGGGTGCGAGGTCGTCAGCCACGCGCTTGGAGACAAGAATGTGGCCAGCATCGCCACAGTCCATCACCCGCTGCGCAGTATCGACCCCGGCTCCTGCGACGTTTACGCGATCATTGACATCGCGGATGGTGTTGATCGGCCCACTGTGAATGCCCATCCGAAGTTGAATTTCCGGATGCTCCTTCAGACCGGCTGTGATTTGCATCGCGCATTCCAGAGGCGCCTCAGCGTCGGCATTGAAAACCAGCACCATGCCATCGCCGGTCGGCAAGCGCAGAAGCCGCCCTTCGCTCTCAGCTTTACGGAAACAGGATGTCTCGCGGACGGTTTGATTTAGCGCCGTCATGAGACGGCTCTGCTCGTTCATCAGGAGCGTTGAATAAGCGACGACGTCGATCGTCAGGATGTGGGCAATCTCCAGCCTGGGGTCTGGTTCGACGTTGCTGGTCATGACGCGGGGGCCTTACTGACCCTATTTCAACTCTTTCGACCGACCCTCTACAAGATCAATTTGCGCCCCAGCGGGAGCTCCGCTTTGCTGGAATCTGCCTCTACTTCACCCCCGTCGCGAAGACGGTTTGGAAGTGTGGGGCCTCTTTCTCGCGCGAAACAACCGTCACTTCGATGCCATTGAAGCCGGCTGCTTCGAGCCATTGGTGGAGTTGCACTTCGCTGAAACCGAGCCAGTGATCGGCGTAAAGTTCTCTCGCCTTCTCGAAGCGATGGCTAAGCA
>JBDTNA010000270.1:0-4837 GCA_039933985.1 Gemmatimonadales bacterium
GGCATCGTTTCGGGTCAGCCTTCGCGCGCAGGCTCTCAACCGAAGGCAAAGAAGAAGAGCCCGGCTGCATCCAACGCGACCGAGCCAACACGCATTGAAGTCATCGCCGCCTCCGAATCGGTGATGGGGCCGCCGCCACTCGACATCGATCCGGCACTTACAGCTGACTGGCTCGTCTCATTTCTCCGGGAAGAGCTGAAGCAACGGGGATTCTCTCGCGGAGTCGTCGGCGTTTCCGGCGGCGTCGATTCTGCCGTCACGGCCTATCTCGCCGCGAGGGCACTCGGACCTTCCAACGTCGTCGGAATCCGGATGCCGTATCGCACGTCGAGTCATGATTCACTCGTGCACGCGCAGCTCGTGATCGATGCGCTTGGGATCGAAGCGACAACGATCGACATCAGCGCTGCGGTTGACGGTTATCTGTCGAATGCACCCGACGCTACTCCCGCCCGGCGCGGCAACGTGATGGCTCGAACGCGAATGATCACGCTGTTCGATCAATCCGAGGCTCACAAAGCACTTCCCCTCGGTACCGGCAACAAGACCGAGCGCCTGCTCGGCTACTTCACCTGGCACGCGGACGATTCACCACCGATCAATCCACTTGGCGATTTGTTCAAGACGCAGGTGTGGGCGCTTGCCCGCCATCTTGGTGTGCCGAGCGAGATCGTCGATAAGCCTGCGTCGGCGGATTTGATCGAAGGTCAGACGGACGAAGGCGATTTCGGAATCAGCTATGCGCGCGCTGATGAGATTCTTAACTGGCTCATCAACGGATACACACCAGCTGATGTCGAAGAACACGGCTTCACACACGAGGAAGTCGAGCTCGTCTTCAATCGTTTATCGCGGACGCACTGGAAGAGGAAGCTGCCGACCGTTGCAATGGTGAGTCACAGCGCGATCGGAGAGGCATACCTTCGGCCGGTGGACTACTGAAATGACGGGGGCTTTCGCCCCCGTCTGTCCTTAGAAGTACCTCGCCCGCGCTACTATCGAACCAACGATCATGAAGATGACGATCACCGCAATGATCACGACAATCGTGTACGTCGTGCCTTTATCCGGCGGTGCCTTCATCAGCATCGGCAGTCCGATGAACAGCAGGTAGAGGCTGTACAACGCACCGATCAATGCGAGGATCGCCAACATCGGGAAGATGTTGAAGATGCCGGCGACCCATGCAGCGGTCGAGCTGTAGGCGAAAACCTTGATCGCCTGCGACATGTTGGGTGTCGCGCCGAACGTCGGCGCAAGCGCATTCGCCACCCAGGCACAGACAAACACTGAGCCGACTGTCAGGATGTACGAGATGATCGTCGTGGTGATCAGACTTCCGATCGACATTCTGAACAGTCCGCCCAGCCCGAACGTCGACCAGCCGATCAGCGACGCGATGGGGCCAATGGCGGCAAGCGGAAGAACGTAACCGACGAGAACCTCGCTCAGGTTGAGCGGCTCCGCATCGATCTCGGCCCACTCCTGGCGGGGGTTGGTGAGAATGCCTTTGACGCGGGAAACGAGGTTCATGTCTCTGGCTCCGTTCGGGAAATGGGTGACGAACGCGGCAAAATATTAACGTCTGTCTGTCAGTTCCGCATTATCCGCGGCTCGATCTACCAGACCGTCAGCGAGCTACTTCGCGACGCACGAACCCGCTGACGACTCGACGACCGGAGGCATCCTGAACTCGCAAGTCGACGCGAGGTTGTACTTCTTGTTATAGGCCTGCTCCGCCGCCGAGACCTCGGCGAGTTTCTTGTAAAGAGCGACGGAATCGGTGGTCTTGGCGCAGTACGGGATGTAGTAGCGGGGACCTCCGCATGCGCGTGAGCCAACAGGGGCCGAGCGACAGTCCGAAGACGATGGGCATCCGTCTATTACCGCCAGTGCTTTTGACTGCGCCTCGAGCTGCTCGATTGCGTTCCAATCCGATTGCTGAGGGGGTGTCAGGCCCGACTTGTTGCCTCCGGTGTTCGTCCCGGGGCTCGTTCCCGGATTCGTGCCGGTATTGGTCCCCGGCGTTGGATCGGGGTTGTCCTGCTCGCTCGGGATCGACGCTTTCGAGCATCCGCTGACGAGAAAGACGAGAAACGCAGCCGAAATGGCGCTGGAAAACCGGGTCATTTTCATGTCCTGTCGGGAGTTAGGCTCGTTTTATCTGCTTTTTCTGCGCCTCGGCGCTTGCGAAGGCGCTTTGCGGGTCAGTTTTTTACTATTATTAGCGGAAGCACCCTCAAAGCTGACCAGATGGCAACTACTACTCGTCCAGACCGAAAGACATCCGCATCCCCGAGCTCGGCGCTCTCGCCGGAAGCCTTGCTTGGCGTTTACCGGAACATGCTGCTGTCGCGCCGCCTCGACGATAAAGAGGTTCAGCTCAAGCGACAGAACAAGATTTTCTTCCAGATCTCGGGTGCGGGACACGAAGCGGTTCTGACTGCGGCCGCGATGGTTCTTCGGCCGACGTACGACTGGTTCTACACGTACTATCGCGATCGCGCGCTTTGCCTTCAGCTCGGCGTCACAGCGGCCGAGATGCTCTATGAGGCGGTTGGCGCGGCGGTTGATCCCGCGTCAGGCGGCCGGCAGATGCCGAGTCACTGGGGTCACAAGGACTACAACATCGTTTCGGCTTCGTCGCCGACTGGAACGCAGTTCCTTCAGGCTGTCGGCAGCGCGGAAGCGACCCTGCGTGCGCGACTGCTCGGCATTACGGAAGGCTTTCACGATGACGAGGTCGTTCTTGTTTCGACGGGTGACGGAACGACAAGCGAAGGCGAGTTCTGGGAATCGCTCAACACCGCGTCGAACCTCAAGCTTCCAGTCGTCTATCTAGTCGAGGACAACGGTTACGCGATCTCTGTCCCCGTTGAAGTGAGTACCGCTGGGGGATCGATCTCCAAACTTGTGAGATCGTTCCCCCATTTTCACATCGAAGAGGTCGACGGCTGCGACTTCATGGCGAGCTACGACGTGATGACGCGCGCGGTTCAATACGCGCGCGATCGCAAAGGACCTGTGCTCGTACATGCGAAGGTCATTCGACCGTACTCGCATTCGCTCTCCGATGACGAGACGATGTACCGTCCGCCTGCCGAGCGTGAGGCAGATGCGGCGCGAGATCCGATGACTGTGTTTCCGAAGTGGCTGTTGGACGAGGGTCACGCGAGCGAAAGCGAGCTCAAGAAGATCCAGGAAGAAATCGATGAGCTCGTTCTCGCTGCAACGGATGACGCGCTCGCACAGCCTCAGCCGGGCGCGGACACCATCTACTATGGTGTCTACTCACCGGACGTCGATCCCACGAGCGAGCAGTTCGACACTGAAGACGATCCGAAGTTCAGCGGTGATCCGACGACGATGGTCGATCTGCTCAACGCATGCATGAAGGACGAGATGCGGCGCGATCCGAAAATCCTGATGTTCGGAGAGGATGTCGCCGACGTTTCACGCGAAGAGCATCTCGACAAGGTCAAAGGCAAGGGCGGCGTGTTCAAGGTGACGTGGGGACTGCAGAAGGAGTTCGGCAGCGCCCGCGTTTACAACTCGCCACTCGCCGAAGCGAACATCGTTGGCCGCGCGATTGGACTCGCGATTCGCGGATTCAAGCCAGTCGTCGAAGTCCAGTTCTTCGATTACATCTGGCCGGCTTACATGCAGCTTCGCGACGAGCTCGCGACGATGCGTTGGAGATCGAACAACAGCTTCTCGTCGTCAGTTGTGGTTCGGACGACTTATGGCGGCTACATCAGGGGCGCGATCTATCACTCCCAGACCGGCGCGTCGCTGTTCACGCATTGCCCGGGCCTTCGAGTTGTTTGCCCCGCGACTGCGCTCGATGCGAACGGACTTCTCCGTACGTCAATCCGCTGCGACGATCCGGTGATCTTCCTCGAGCACAAGCATCTCTACCGGCAGACTTACAACAAGAGCGCGAACCCCGGCCCGAACTTCATGATTCCGTTCGGGAAGGCGAAGATCGTGCGTGAGGGCACCGACGTCACGCTTGTGACTTACGGTGCGACGCTGCAGCGCGCCGTTACCGCGGCCAACGCCGTTGCTGACGAAGGAATCTCGGTCGAAGTGATCGACCTTCGCACGTTGAGTCCGTGGGACCGCGAGACAGTTTTTGCTTCAGTCAAGAAAACGTCGCGCGTAGTCGTTGCGTATGAGGATTCGCTGTCGTGGGGTTACGGCGCGGAGATCGCCGCAGCGATCGCCAGCGAATGTTTCGCGTGGCTGGATGCGCCGGTCGAGCGAGTCGCGTCGACGGACACGTTTGTCGGTTACGCTCCGCAGCTCGAAGACGCGATCCTTCCTCAGGTCGAGGATTTCAAGCGGGCCTACCGCTCGATCGCCAGCTACTAGACGCCGAAGGTGAAGGAAATCAATCCGGCCGCGCGCCGACGGTCTGCACACGTCGATGTCAGGCGCGAACCAGAGTAGGAAATGCCAATTGCTGACGATGTAGTACTCGGACGCACGGTTACCATACCGCATCCGGAGCTGGTGAATCTCTACGGCTGCTCTATTGGTGACGAGTCGAAGATCGGCTCGTTCGTGGAGATTCAGAAAAACTCGTCGGTCGGTGCGCGATGCAAAATCTCATCGCATTCCTTCATCTGCGAAGGAGTCACGATCGAAGACGAGGTCTTCATCGGCCACGGCGTGATGTTCATCAACGATCGCTATCCACGTGCGACTGCACGAGAACGACTTCAAACCGAAGCTGACTGGAAAGTCCTTCCGACTGTCATCAGGCGCGGAGCGTCGATCGGAAGCGGGGCCGTGATCATGTGTGGCGTGACGATTGGACCGTCTGCGATGGTCG
>JBDTNA010000271.1:0-4826 GCA_039933985.1 Gemmatimonadales bacterium
CGCATTGCTCGAGCGCCGTGAGAAAGTCTCGCAGCAGACGCTTCTGTGGGATGCTGGAAAGGGCGAAGCTCGCGTCAGCCGCACGAAAGAGGGCAGTCACGATTACCGCTACTTCCCCGAGCCCGACCTTCTTCCTCTCGTTCTCGACTCGAAGTGGATGAACGAGATCAAGGCATCGATCCCCGAGCTTCCCGTCGATCGAAAGAAGCGGATGATCGAGGAGTACAAGCTGAGCGCTGATGAGGTCGATCAGCTCAGCTCAGACCCCGCGATCGCTGACTTCTTCGAGGGCACCGCTCGCCAATCAGGCGATCCCAAGGCCGCGGCGAACTGGGTCATGGGCGAAGTGCAGGCGACGATCAACTCAGCGGCGATTGCCATCGAAGCACTTCGCGTAAGGCCGGCTGATCTCGCCCAGCTCATCAAGATGATCAACGAGGGTCTTGTGAGTCACGCGGCGGGAAAGAAAATCTTCGCGCTTATGGCCGAAACCGGAAAGCCGGCTGCGCAGATCGCTCATGACTCGGCGCTGCTTCAGGTCGGCGATGAGTCCGCTCTCTCAGGCTGGATAGATGAAGTGATCGCCGAGCATCCGGATGAAGCGAAGAGATATCTGGCGGGCGAGCGAAAGCTTCAGGGAGTGCTCGTCGGCTTCGTGATGAAAAAGTCAGCCGGAAAAGCTGACCCCAAGCGCGTGAATCAGCTGCTCATGTCCCGCGCAGGCGCCGGATAGACCGGCTCGCCGAGATTCGCGGAGTAGGTGAGCCGCGACTCGGGCAGTCCGAAGCGGGCGCGGGCCTTGTCGGCGACGATGGCGTCGTCCCCGATGCGAAGTGCGGCGCGCCTCACACGCTTTGCTTCGCGCAAAGCGTCAAGACCAGCTGGATCGAGCCGGTAGGGTTCCGCCGAGTCGAACCGATTGAACAGGTCGATGATGTAGTCGTATGAACGTGCCATGTAGGCGCCGACTTCATTCTCGCGGAGGTCCCACCGGCTCTTCTCCGACACCATCTGAAACACACGCTGCCAGGACTCGGTATCCGTTACATAGACCATTCCCCTGAAAATCCGGCGATTCGTCGGAGTGCTGAAAATCGTCGGGCTCAAGATCCGGTCGAGATGTCCATCAGAAGCTGAGTGATCGAGAAGGATGATCTCTCTGGCGCGGCGGCTGAATCGCTCGCCAACGTGAGTGTCTATGCGGCTTTCCCAGTAGCTATGGCCAAGCGCGGCGGTCGTTGACGTGATCGCGAGCTGGTGCGGAACGAAATAGTTGTGCGCCACCGTGTCGGCCGCGAGGTGAGCGAGGTATCCAAGTCCGAACGCGCGCATCGGCTCGGGACCGGCCTGCTCGTAGATCTCGCGCCCGACATTCCACGAATGACAATGACGGCCTGCAGCGGCGTATTTCTTTGCGATGCTCGTGTCGGCGGCGATGCTCCCGTAAAGAAAATCATACGGAAACGCAGATATCACCTGGGCAATGCTGCTCGGCAGCAGTGACAGGGATCGCATGATCGCTTCGCCGAGGAAGATGTGCGTTCCCGGCGTCCATGCGTAGGCGGTGTCGGGCGTGGCGGCGATCGCGAGAAGAGCGACGCCAACCACGCACACCATCAGCAACAGGGGCTGTCTTGCCGACAGCCGTGAGTCCAACCTAGATACCGATCCGCTTCCGCTGCCGGCGGACCGCTTTGCGAAGGTCGTTCATCTCGGCGCGGACTACATCGTTGATCGCCTCGCGTGCGCCGTCGACGTACTCGCGCACACCCTCGGTGATATCGTCAACAGGAATCGACTCGACAAGCTCTTCTCCCCGGTCGCGTGCAGCGCGATATCCGCGTGCACCACGGTCGGCGGCGAAGCGTGCGCCTTCGCGGCCGCGTTCCGCTGCCCATCGTGCTCCTGGTGCGGCGCGGTCACCTGCCCAGCGCGCGCCTTCGAGACCAGCGAGCGCGGCCCACTTGGCTCCCTTGCCCGAAGCCGAAAGAAGCGGACCGAGGGGACGGCGTCCGCTCGGACCCGTTCGGAAAATCAGTGTGACGACAGCTCCGACTGCGGCGCCAAGTAGCGCTGCGGTCAGAAGGTCGAACTGCTGCTCACGCTCGCCTTCCGAATTCGTCTCGCGGACGGACGCGCGGGCGCGGCTTCTCCCACTCGGGGCCGCCTTCAATGTATCTGTCATCAAGATCCTCCTCCGGTTCGTTTTCAAATGCTTCATGAATTCCAGTCTTTACGCCTCGTATCGTCGAGGCGGTGGAGATGAATACTCCTTCCGCCTCTTCCTGCACGACGGACAGAAGCGCATTCAGCTCCCTGATGCGTTCCTCGGCCACAGCCACTGCTTCGACAACCTTGGCGTTTGCCATTGCGACAGTCTGGCTTACCTGCTGCATATCGACCCGTACCGCAGTCGTGATGTAGTTCACATTATCTGCGATCGTGCTGGCGTGACGCATCAACGGGTTGATATCGCCGTAGATCTTGTCGAGCATGTTGCTGATTTTCGCGTAGCTCTTCCGGAAATTCCACGCCGCCGGGACAAGCGCTACTGTCAGCACGAGCAACGCAATCGATGCAAGCCCGCTCGCGTAGGTGATTACCTTGTCGAACGTGCTGACCTCGGGCGCGACCGTCCTGGTGATGATCGTGTCGGGAAACGTAGTAGCAGCCTGAAGCAGCCAGTCTGCTCCCGTCGTCAGCCATGCCGTCATGCGCGCGTTGTGTGCAAGGGTAGGGCCAGTGGCCAAGTGAGGTATGCGTAACGGTACGAAGAGTGCTACTCGCAATATATTAGCGCAACCGCGTCGATGTCCGGCCGTCCGCCGCGTGGTTGGAAATCCCTTGAGCTTCCCCGAAATAAACGATGAGAGAAATGCCAGCCGTCCAGTTTGTCGTCGAAGGTGGACGAACCCTTCAGGGAACGATTCGCCCGTCGGGGAACAAGAACGCAGCACTGCCGATTGTCGCCGCCGCGCTGATATCGCCGAAACCTGTTCGGCTCGACAACGTGCCGCACATCCGCGACATCGAAACTCTAATGGAGCTGATTCGATCTGTCGGCGCGAAGATCGAATGGACAAGTGAAAATTCGCTCCTGATCGAGGCGCCGGAGCTGGCCGCGCGCGATCTCGATGCAGGGCTTTGCGCCAAGATTCGCGCGTCGATTCTTCTCGCCGCTCCGCTTCTCGCCCGCTGTGGAGAGATCATCCTTCCGCCGCCGGGAGGCGACGTCATCGGCCGACGCCGACTGGACACGCATTTCCTGGCTCTCGAGCAGCTGGGCGCGAAGGTCAATTTCGAGGAAGGACTGCTCAGACTATCAGTGAAAGAGTTCCGCGGCGCCGATGTGTTTCTGGACGAGCCCAGCGTCACTGCAACCGAGAATGCGCTCGTTGCCGCGTGCGCCGCGTCGGGGAAAACGATTCTGCGAAACGCGGCGAGCGAGCCGCATGTCCAGGACCTCGGCCAGTTCCTCACGACGCTTGGCGCCGACATCAGTGGTCTCGGGACGAACTGCATCACGATTAACGGCGGGCGCGCGCTGGGAGAGAAGGAAGTCTCACATACGATCGGACCGGATCACATCGAGGTAGGCTCGTTCATCGGACTTGCGGCGGTCACGCATTCCGAGATTCGAATCCAGGATGCGGGCATCGAACACCTCCGATCGACGCGAATGGGATTCGAGCGACTCGGAATCGTCTGCAAGGTCGAAGGCGACGATCTCATCGTTCCAGCAAACCAGACGCTCAAGATCCAGGCGGACATGGGCGACCACGTTCCCAAGCTGGAAGATCAACCTTGGCCGGCATTCCCCGCGGATACGATGTCGATCGCGATCGTCACCGCGACACAGTGCGAAGGGCTCATCATGATGCACGAAAAGATGTTCGAGTCCCGCCTGTTCTTCGTCGACAAGCTGATCGCGATGGGAGCGAGGATTGTGTTGTGCGATCCTCATCGCGCTCTCGTCTCCGGCCCGTCACGCCTTCGCGGCGCAACGCTCGATTCACCCGATATTCGAGCGGGTATGGCGCTGCTCATCGCCGCGCTCTGTGCCGAAGGGCGAAGCATCATCAACAACGTCGGGCAGATCGAGCGCGGCTACGAAAAGATCGACGCCCGCCTGAGGATGCTTGGGGCGAACGTCGAGCGAGTAGCCGACCGGCGGAAGTGACGGCGACGACTCTCGATGTCCCGCGCGAGGATGTAGCAGAGCTCGCCGGTGCGGGAATCCGCGCGTTCACGACGACGCGCGATGCGGGCACGTTCAGTTTGTCAGGAACGGAACCGACAGGCGAGGTGATGTCGCGATGGACGAATCTCCAGGACGAGCTTTCGGATAAGGCGAGGCGCACTGTCATCGGCCGACAGGTGCATGGCTCGACCGTGATCACTCATCGTGGTGGCTGGGAGGGACTGCTCAGGACCGGCCAAGCCGATGGACACCTGGCAGCGGAGCGCGGAATCGCGCTCGCCGTCTCGGTTGCTGACTGCGTTCCAATTTTCATGGTGCACTCGAGCGGACTCGTTGCGATTCTTCATTCGGGATGGAGAGGAACGGTCGCGCGGATCATCGATGCCGGCGTCAACGCGTACGGTCGGCTTGGCTTTCCTCCCGATGAGCTGACCGTTCACCTCGGTCCGGCGATATGCGGACGCTGCTACGAGGTCAGTGCGGAGGTTCGCGCGCAGCTGACAGGCCAGCCGGCGAATCGTTCAGGGAATGTGGACATCCGGTCGCTGATAGCGGAGCACGCGAGTGATTTGGGAATACGCGACATCAGCGTCAGTCCGTCGTGCACCCGCTGCGACAACGACCG
>JBDTNA010000272.1:0-4818 GCA_039933985.1 Gemmatimonadales bacterium
CGGGCTGTCAACCTCCGCCCCGAGCGTCATATGCATCCATTTATCGAAACCCAGAAAGAGTGGCTCCGCGGCGACCTGCCGCCCTTCCGCGCAGGTGACACGGTTCGCGTCAACGTGCGCGTCAAAGAAGGTGACAAGGAGCGCCTCCAGGCGTTCGAAGGTGTCTGCATCGCCCGCCGCGGCAGTGGCATCAGCGAGACCTTCACGGTCCGCAAAATCTCGAGCGGAATCGGCGTAGAAAGAATCTTCCCGACCCACAGCCCGATGATCGCCAGCATCACGGTTGTCCGCCGTGGCCGCGTTCGCCGCGCAAAGCTCTACTACCTGCGCCACCTCACCGGCAAGGCGACACGCATCAAGGAAAGAAAGGTGCGCGTCCAGGTCCCGGGCGCCGAGGCGTAAGAGCACCGTCCGCAGCCGCTTGCAGAAGAGCGGATAACGTGCGGACTGTCGGCGACAACAGCGCGACTGATGAGGGCTCGAAAGAGCCCTCCCCAAAAAGTCGTGCGCCATATCGTCTAAAACGCTGGACCCATATCGAGAGAGATCTCCGCAAAGAGCGGGGACCTCTCCTCGCTGGCGTCGATGAAGTTGGCCGCGGCCCACTCGCCGGACCGGTCGTCGCTTGCGCGGTGATCATGCCGCCGGACATGCGGGCGATACGCGGCGTCGACGACTCCAAGATGCTCAGCGCCGCCGAGCGGAACAGGCTCGCCGTGAAAATCCGTGAGAAGGCACTCGCGTTCGCGCTTGGCGCAGCGTCCGTGCACGAGATCGAGCGCCTCAACATCTATCAGGCAAGCGTGCTCGCGATGCGTCGCGCACTTGGCCGTCTCTCGATTCAACCGGACCACGTCATCATCGACGGAAAGACGATGCGGACACTGCCGGTTCCTCACACGGCGATCGTTCACGGTGACGCGAGATGCCACACCATTGCGTGTGCGTCGATCATCGCGAAGGTGACCCGCGATCTCGTCATGGCCCGACTCGCAGTGCGCTACCCGGCGTACACGTGGGAGCGCAACGTCGGCTACACGACTCGCGCGCACATCCGCGGGCTCGATTCGCACGGAATCACTCCACATCACCGGAGAAGTTTTGTGCGCGTGAGCCAGCTAGTCCTGGATTTCAGCGCGGCCATTGACGATGACGCGATCGCCGATCAAGCAATTGCGGATGTGGCGATGGACTCGATCGTCAGCGAAGAGATCCTCATCGTTTCCAGCGAGCTCGGCATCGTGATCGATGCGGGCAGTCAGTCGCAGCTCGGAGCCGAATGACGCGAGATCCACGAGTCGGCGTCATCATGGGATCGAAGTCCGACTGGGAAACCATGCGTCACGCCGTGGAAACGCTCGACGCACTCGGCGTACCGAACGAGACGCGAGTGGTCTCCGCACATCGCACTCCCGATCTTCTGTTCGAGTACGCGGCCACTGCGCGCGATCGCGGCATACGCGTGATCATCGCGGGCGCTGGAGGCGCTGCACATCTCCCGGGAATGGTCTCCGCAAAGACGACTCTTCCCGTTCTCGGAGTGCCGGTCGAATCGAAGGCGCTCAAGGGCATCGACTCGCTCCTTTCTATTGTGCAGATGCCGGCCGGCGTGCCGGTCGGAACGCTCGCGATCGGAAAGGCCGGCGCAATCAATGCCGCACTCCTCGCCGCGGCAATTCTTGGAACCGAAGACCCCGAAGTGCGCGACGCACTCGACACGTTCCGGCAGACGCAGACTCAGGCGGTACTAGACCAACCCGATCCAGCTCGTACCGAGTGAAAGTCGGAGTCATGGGTGCAGGGCAGCTCGGGCAGATGCTCGCGCATGCCGGCAGTCGTCTTGGACATCAAATGCGTTTTCTCTCTCCAGATGCTGAGGCACCGGCGGGCCGATTTGCCGAGCTCATCGTCGCTGATTACGAAAACGAAGAGGCACTTTCGCATTTCGTCGAAGGCCTCGACGTAGCGACTTACGAATTCGAGAGCATCCCTTCGAGCGCCGTAAACTTTGTGGCCGAGCGTGTCGTCACGTATCCGCCGCCGCTGGCGCTCGAGACCGCGCAGGATCGTGCGCGCGAGAAGGAATGCTTCGAGCGACTCGGAATTCCCACAGCGCCGTTCGCCGAAGTCGAGAGCATGACTCAGATGCGAGGCGCGCTGGACAAGACCGGTGTTCCTGCGGTTCTCAAGACACGGCGTCTTGGCTATGACGGAAAGGGTCAGGCCGTGCTGCGATCTCGCGACGATATCGGGATTGCATGGGTGAAAGTCGGAGCTGTGCCCTCCATCATCGAGTCGTTCGTGAAGTTCACTCGCGAGCTGTCGATCATCGCCGTGCGATCACTGACAGGCGAGATGGCGTTCTATCCACTGGTCGAGAATCATCATACCGACGGCATTCTACGATTCTCGCTGGCACCGGCGCCGGCAGTGTCGCCTGGAACTCAAGCGCAGGCTGAGGCGTATGCAACAAAGGTGATGGATGCCCTCGAGTATGTCGGCGTCCTCGCGATCGAGTTCTTCGAGACCCATGACGGTCTCGTTGCCAACGAGATGGCGCCCCGCGTTCACAACACGGGTCACTGGACAATCGAAGGCGCCGACACGAGCCAGTTCGAGAATCACCTGCGCGCGATCACGGGTATGCCGCTCGGATCCGCCGAGATGGCGGGCGCCGCGGGGATGGTGAACGTGATCGGAACGGAGCCGGACGTGCGCAGGCTGCGCGAGATCGATAACGTACATGTACACATGTACGGCAAGACGCCGGCGCCGAAACGAAAGCTCGGTCACATCACGGTGACTGCGGATGATCTCGACGGTGTGCGCAGCAAGGTGGCTGAGTTGCGGCACGCTCTGGGCAAATAGAAACGGAGGGCAGGACAATGATCAGGTCGATCGGCTGTATGATGCTCGCAGTGACGGCCGCCGCATGCGCGACTCCCTCGCAACCCGGTGGCACCAGCGCTCCGGCGACGGAGATTCAGGTTCAGACGAATCGCGAGTTCGACATCGGATCCGGCCAGGAAGCGCACATTCAGGGAACGCCCATAGTGGTCCGTTTCCGAAGCGTATCGAACGATTCCCGATGCCCAACAGACGTCCAATGCGTCTGGGCAGGCAATGCCGTGGTCGGCCTCACGCTGACCCAGGGCGAGGGTCCGTCGACCGAAATTTCGCTAAATACGGGGCTTGACCCGAAGGTCACAAAGTTGGCCGCATACACCATCAAGCTGGTCGGTCTCAAGCCCGCGCCAAAGGCCGGAAAACCGATCACGCCAGCCGCCTATGTGGCAACGCTCGAGGTTATCCTGGAGTAGGAGCCTTTTTTCGGAGTTCCGTTCAAACTTTTAGGCGATTTGGGCTGTCTGACCCCGCATCTCCAACACACAAAACGAATACTCCGATGCCGACTAAATCTTCGCTTATCCGCATACTGATCGTCATTGCCGCGCTAATCCCGCCCGGCAAGGCGATGGCACAGAAGGACGACTCCGACTGGGCCGACGAGTGCCGACGTGATGGCGGTGACCGATATGGCCGCCGGGAGGCTTATTGCGAGATTCGCGAAATGCGCGTGCGCGCGCCTTCGGGAACTATCTCGATGGAAGGGCTCCGGAACGGTGGAGTTTCGGTGACTGGCTGGAATCACGATAGCCTCGTCGTCCGCACGCGAATTCGCGTCACAGCTCGCAGTCAGGCAGACGCGCGTGATATCGCGAAACAGATTCGCACGGTCTTGCGTGGCTCGAGCGTCGAGGTCGAAGGTCCGCGAAACGACGACGACCAGCAGTGGTCGGCTTCGCTGATCACGATGGTTCCGCGGCGGACGGATCTGCGTGTTCAGACGAGCAATGGTCCGGTCACGGTGGAGCTGGTTAGCGGGGACATGACACTGCGCACGTCGAACGGCCCGATGGCACTGCGTGAGCTCGGCGGTTCAGTAAACGCCAGAACGACCAACGGTCCGCTCTCGATCTCGCTAGTCGGCACGAAGTGGGACGGATCCGGACTCGAAGCGCGAACCACAAACGGTCCGCTCACCATCAGTGTTCCCGAGAACTACAACGCCAGGCTCGAAGCCGGAACGACGAATGGGCCGGTCAATCTCGGCTTCCCCATCACCGTCGTGGGACGCATAACCCGCGACATCTCGACCGACCTCGGGTCAGGCGGCGTAACAGTCCGCGCGACCACGACCAACGGGCCGCTGACGATTCGGCGAAAGTAATTCAAACCATCGCGGTCCCACGGCTATCTGACAGTACGACTATAAAGTGACGAGAGCCGCTTGGCAGCAGCAGTGTTGATGCAGTTCGTACCGATGGATGACTCAGCGGATGTAGCCCTCGCAGCATCGGGTGACCGCAAGGCGTTCGAGCGACTGTACCGCACGCATGTGAACCGGGTGTTCTCGCTGTGCACGCGGATGTGTGGAAGCAGAGTGAGAGGGGAGGAGCTTACCCAGGATGTTTTCGTACGGGCCTGGGAAAAGCTCCCGCAGTTCAGGGGAGATGCTCAGTTCTCGACATGGATTCACCGGGTAGCGGTCAACATCGTTCTGACGGACAGAAAGAACGAAGCGCGAAACCGGAAGCGAACGATAGAAGATGAATCCGAGAATGGTGGTGAAACGCCGCTTCAGAAGGCGTCAGTCACTCCGGGGTACGGAGACAGGATGGACATCACGGCGGCGATGGAAAAGCTGCCGAAGGGCGCACGACAGATTTTCGTACTGCACGACATTGAGGGGTACAAGCACGAGGAGATCGCCGAGATGTGCGGCATCACCGCTGGTGGAAGCAAGGCGCAGCTGCA
>JBDTNA010000273.1:0-4808 GCA_039933985.1 Gemmatimonadales bacterium
GGGACTCGAACGTTTTATCGGGAGGGCTGCAAGAAACCTGTTCCGAAATTGAACTTCACGCCGAACGAGAACGGATGCGGTCCGCAGAATGGTTTCAACCCTGTCCCGCAAACGCCGCTCAACATGGCCAGCTTCACTTCGGCCTGTAACGAGCACGACAGAGGATACGCAACCTGTAATCGGCCGAAGGCAACGACCGATCAGCGTTTTCTCAACGACATGAAGCTCATCTGCTTGAGAGAGTATCCGGTAACGGGTATGTACAGCGCGATGAGTCTCACCCAGTGCATCACGAACGCCGACGTTTACTACAAGGCCGTGAGCACTCTCGGCGACGATCCGTACAAGGAAGGCCAGGCGGAGAGCTGTGACTGCTGTGAGGAGTGCCCTGGCGACCAGCAGAAATGCGGCACGGAATGTTGTCGAAAAGGTTTTGTCTGTGGGACGAAAGGACTTTGCTGTGAAGACTGTCAGCCGAACTGGAAGAAGTGTCCGATGGATGAAGGCAGATGCGGCTGGGGCTGCTGCATGCCGGACCTCTCGCTGTGTTGTCCGGGAATGCAGGCAGGGAAGATCAGGTGCTGCAGTCCGAAGGGAAAATGCTACAAGGGCGGATGCGGCTGAGCTCTAGTCTTTTCCTGTGTAGTCGTAATTGTCACTGAGTGTCGATCCGCGGCGACCGTCAGCATACAGCGCGATGACGCGGTAGCGCCACATTCCTGATTGAGTGAGTGGATCGCGCCACTCGAGCGTCGTCAGTGTTGGTGACGATGAGCGACAACACTCAGGATCTCCGCTTTTCCATCGTTCGACTTTGTAGCCGATGGGCGATTGTGAGTTGGCGCCTGTCTGAACGCTTGGAGCTGTCCATGTGATAATTGCTTCTGTCGCGCTTCCTTTGACGCTGACTGATTCGGGAGCGGGGCCGCGCGGGAGTGGCTTTGGGGGCGGCGCGACGGTACCTGATGGAGCTGGGATTGCAGCGTTGCCAGTCGCTGCTGATGTGCCTGTCGGGAGTGCCTCGGAAGCTGACGCGGGAGGCTTCGTGCTTGGCGCCGTACTTGTCGGAGGCGGCATCGTTGGCGGCGCTGCTGCTACGGTCGCAGCAGCAACAGGCTTTCCTCTCGATGCCACTGGAGTCTGACACGCGGGCTGGTCAGTGTTGTTCACTGGGTTGCCGATCACGAAGGTCTCGGACGCCTTGACCTCGACACCGCTCACCCGGCTCGTGGGTGCGAGTGCGACCGCGGGATAGCTCGCCGTTATAGTTGCGACGGATCCGACCCTTGCCTTCTGGCATGCGCAGACTGACCAGTTCGACGCGCCATAATAAATTCCCGCGACCGCTGCCGGATTTGGTGCCGTCACCGAGAGATCGAAATCTGAGAGGGTAACTCGATAACTCGACGAATTTCTTGGAACCTGATTTGTCGAGTCGGTGACGCTGAGACGTATTGCGGCGCACAACCCAATAGGAAGTGGATTCAGGGTCGGGGTGATTTTCACCGTCCACTGAGCCTGCGCCTGGCTGGACATGATCGACGGGATCAGCACGAGCATCAGTCGCAGCACTTTCATCATCGACGTCTCCCCGGAATTGTTGTTGCGCCCTGCCTCATTATACGGCTTTCTTGCCAGAGTACGAGAGGCCTCCTAGCTTAGCGCCACATTTCAGTGATGGAGCTCCGGTGACCGAGGCACTGCTGGCCGGTATGGTTGCACCGATTTCCTTCGCGCACGACCCGGCTCTCGAAACGGAGACCATGCGCAAAGTGAGCCTGCGGCTCCTTCCTTTTCTTTTCCTTCTTTTCGTTCTCAACTTTCTCGACCGCTCGAACGTCGCGCTGGCGGCTCTTCAGATGAACCGCGACCTGCACTTCAGCTCGAGCGCATTCGGATTCGGCGCGGGAATATTCTTCCTCGGCTATTCGGTGTTCGAGGTACCGAGCAATCTGGCGCTGTCTCGCATCGGTGCTCGAAGGTGGATTGCGCGAATCATGATCTCGTGGGGAATCATCGCCACGGCGATGATGTTCGTGCGCACTCCGCTCAGCTTCTACGTTCTGCGATTTATTCTCGGGGTGGCGGAAGCGGGATTCTTTCCCGGCATCGTCTACTACCTGTCGCAGTGGTTTCCCGCGACACGCCGCGCCCGCGCGCAGTCTCAGTTCATGATCGCGCTCCCGATATCCGGTGTAGTCGGTGGAACAGTCGGAGGAGCGTTGCTCGGTCTTGATGGCAAGCTTGGGCTTGCTGGATGGCAGTGGCTGTTTCTCATCGAAGGAATTCCCTCAATTTTCATCGGCATCACGGTGCTGTGGTATCTGACCGATAAGCCACAAGACGCACGATGGCTCGACGATCGGCAGCGCGAATGGCTGGTGAACACGATGGAACGTGATGCTAATGGTTCGATCGTAAAGCATGGAATGTCGGCGTTGCATGGATTGAAGCAGCCGGTGATCTGGCTCCTGGGAATTCCGTACTTCTTCATGCTTACCGCCGGGTATGGCTACACGTTCTGGGCGCCGACAGTCATTCGTGAGACGTTGAACACGACGAACACGCAAACCGGATTTGTCACCGCGGCGATTGCGGTCGTTTCGATGATGATAATGCTGGCGGTCTCGCGAAGCTCGGATCGAAACCACGAGCGCTTCTATCATGCGGCGGCCGGCGGGATCCTGATTGCAGTCGGGTTTACCGGCGCCGCGCTTCTGCCTCAGCCAATATTGCGTGTCGTATTCCTCGGGCTCGTCATCATCGGCTGCAACTTGCTTCTGGCTCCTTTCTGGTGTCTGCCGACGATGATACTCAGCGGCAGTGCAGCTGCCGTGGGAATCGCGCTGATCAACTCCCTCGGCAACACTGGGGGATTTGTCGGACCGTACCTGATTGGATTCGTAAAGGATGCGACGGGGGGAACGAAGGGCTCCTTCCTCGCGCTGGCCGTTCTGGGCGTAGCGTGCACCGGATCTCTGCTGATTCTGAAACACCGCGCGTTTCCAAAACCTGCGCCGAGTGCTCCGTTGATGCGTGCGGAACCGCTTCTGCAGGAGTGATCCGAAGAAAACATTGACGCCCGCGTGACGCGCCTACATCCTTTGGTCCCCAACCTCAGCCTGGAGTTCTATGCGTTCCGATTCGATGAATAGATGCTGTACGCTCTCGATATTCGCATTGGCTACTCTGCTCGTCACGATCCCGAGCGTTTCCCGCGCACAAGCTTCCTCCTCAACTTCCATGTCGCCGGAGCTTCAGGCGGCTCGCGACGCGCTCGCGAAGTACAGCGATCCATATCTCGCCATCAAGGACGGATATCTGTCAACCCTGGCGTGCATCGATTTCCCGAAGGGCGCAATGGACGGTCCGATGGAATATCCGCCCGGCGCGATGGGAGTGCACTTCATCAACATGGGCAACATTGGGCCGAAGCTCGACCCTGCGAAGCCGCAGGTGCTCATCTATGAGCCGGTCGGGGACAAGCTGGTTCTGACAGCTGCTGAATGGTTCATGCCGGTGGAGGCTGCGGGCGGAACTGTGCCGTCAATTTTTGGCCAGACGCTCCTCGGCCCGATGGATGGACATGAGCCGATCATGCCGGCCGCGCTTCGCCACTACGACCTTCACGTGTGGTTCTGGAAGAACAATCCGAAGGGAATGTTCACGTCGACCAATGCGGCGGTGAAGTGCAATCCGAAGGGGACCTACACGGTGGCGGTTGGGGCTGATCACCACATGGAAGGAAAACACTAGGAAAGGACTCGAGCGGCAATGGGGTCAGAGTTGAGTGACTCTGACCCCAGCGACCAAGGGGTCAGAGCACTTGAAATTCCCGCGGCCTGGATCAAGGGGTCAGAGCACTTGAAATGACACGACGAAGTTGCCTGAAAGGTTTTGCTTTGGTCCTAGACTAGAACTCCGAGTAGGACATTCTGCGGCGGCGAACGCCACCGTGACCCGCGCGCCGGACCGGCCGCCTCAAATGCGCCTCGAGCTGCTGACAGAACTCCTCATCACCTAGCGGTGTGCCTTTCCTTGTCGCGCACCTGATTGCCTCGAGCGTTTTCGTTTCTAATTCGGTCGTGAAGAGATCTTGATATGCCTGGTGTCGACTCGGGCCCGCGGCGCCCAGTCCCTGATAAGTCACATGCTCGGTTATCAACGTATCGACCTCGCCACACGCGTTGTGCCTGTAGCTGCACCAAGGATATTGTGCAGGGTGTTTCGCGATCTGCGCTCGCAGGGGATTGAGCTCAATGTAGCGGCTGCACGCGAGCAAGTAGCGCTCCGAGTCGATCACGCTCGATCGATATCGTCCCTCCCACAGCGTGCCGGTGCGCCCATATCTCGCATTGAAATACGGAACGTAGTCTCTACCGACAGCCTGCATCATTCGCGCAACGCTCAGTGGATAGTCGGGCGTAACCATGAGGTGAACGTGGTTCGTCATCAGCGCGTAAGCATGGATCGCGCACCCGTATCGATGACTCGCTTGAAGAACGAGAGCGCGAAATCGCCTGAAATCCTCATTTGCCAGAAAGGTGGCCGTTCGATTGTTGCCCCGCTGTATCACATGCAGCGGAACACCGGGAACCACCACTCGCGGGAATCGCGCCATCTTGCTTGAGAACTCAGAGGGTTTAGAAATCGTCTAAGCGAGACGAAGGATGGCGATCGCGATTCGGCACGTGGCATCTATTCGCGTTTCGACTGATCATTTGACCGCCGATGGGAAGAATCCGTCAAGAGCTCTGACCCCTTGGACTGGCTCATCCTTGAATCAAGAGCTCTGACCCCTTGCTCTG
>JBDTNA010000274.1:0-4796 GCA_039933985.1 Gemmatimonadales bacterium
TCCAACGCGATGCGCGCCAACGCTAAGCTTCCCTTGCTGCTACTCGCTGCTCACCGTCGTAATATCCGCACTCCTCGCAAACGTGATGCGGACGCTTCATGCTCTGGCAGCGCGGGCACTTCTGGATCGCGATCGCTGGAGCAGTCTTGTGCGTGTTGCGGGCGCGCTTTTTTCTCTTCGATGTACGGCGCTTTGGTACGGCCATTTTCTTGTTCTAGTTGAGTGTAATCTTTCAGGGCAGCTGGTCGCGGATCGCCCGCAACTCATCCCATTGGCTTTCAATCGCTGCCGGCACGCAGTCGCACGTGCCCGCGTTCAGATCAGTCCCGCAATTAGCGCAAAGTCCCTTGCAATCTTCGCGGCACAGCACAAATCCCGGCACGGTAAGGAGCCAGGTTTCGCGCACAGCCGGTTTCAGGTCGAGCGACATCGCGTTCGCGTCGAACGGATAGACGTCCGGATCGTCCGCGGCATCCTCACCTTCCGACGAGAAAATGAAGTGAGCTTCCTCATCAACCGTCACGCCGACCTCATTGAGGCAACGACGGCAAGGTATCCGAGATTCGCCGCCGATTCTGCCACTGAAGTAAAAACGTGACGGACCTGCGGCGGACAAGCGACCTTCGATTCTGATCGGCTTTTCCGGGCGCGCGTCTCCGGCCTGCCACACCGGGTCATCCGGCGCGAGCTGTCCCTCGACATGCGCCGCCTGCGACTCCAGAGAACGGATGTCAAACGACAGCATAAGTTCTTAAAATTAGCGACCTTAAGGCCTTCCGAAAAGGGCTCTTGTCGAGGAGAAACCGACAACTGCCTTACCACGGATTACACGGATTGAAACGGATTGGGACACGGAAAGAGTCACGTCCCCGCTCGACTGGTTTTCCCAAACTCAACGTGCTCTTGCTTGTTTTGTCTGAACTGCTGCTCGCGCTATCGGAGGTTTTCCGTGCCAAATCCGTTGGAATCCGTGAAATCCGTGGTGATCCCGTTTTGGTGCTATCGAGCTTGAATTATCTCCGTTTCAGCAAAGAAGAAATTCGACTCCCGGGCAGCGTTTTCATCGGAATCGGAAGCGTGAATCGCATTCCTCTCCTTTGACTCCGCATAGAGCTTCCGGACAGTGCCCGCAGCCGCTTCAGCTGGATCGGTAGCGCCGATCGCCTCACGAAGTGACAGAACTGCGTTGTCCTTCTCGAGGACGAGCGGCATGCACGGGCCCGAGGTCATGAACTTCACGAGCGAACCGTAGAACGGACGCTCCTTGTGGACCTCGTAGAACGCGCCCGCCTGAGCCTCGGTCATCTTGAGCACGCGCGACGTGATGATCCTGAAACCCCCCGCCTCGAGATGCGCGATGATTTTTCCGGCCTTCCCCGCACCGAATGCGTCCGGCTTGACGATGGTAAGTGTCCTGCTGCCAGCCATATGTCTATGCCCTGTAGTGATTTAGTTAGATAGCCTTGAGAAGTTGCACGACATCGATCGGACGCTTCGCGACGCCGATTCCGGCGTCCTCGAAAGCCTCGATCTTTTCGGCCGCCGTGCCTGCCGAACCCGAGATGATTGCGCCCGCGTGACCCATGCGACGACCTGGCGGGGCGGTCTGTCCAGCGATGAATCCCACGACCGGCTTCGTCATATGCTCCTTGACGAATTTCGCCGCTTCCTGCTCATCGGTTCCGCCGATCTCTCCAATCATCACGACCTTCTCTGTCTCTGGATCCTTCTCGAATGCCTCGAGACAGTCGATGAAGTTCGTCCCATTGATCGGATCTCCGCCAATGCCGACGCACGTCGTCTGACCCATTCCGGCCCGCGTCATCTGAAAGACGACTTCATACGTCAGCGTGCCCGAACGACTCACGAGACCGATCGGTCCCGGCGTGCAGATGCGACCTGGAATGATTCCAACCTTTGACTTGCCCGGCGAGATGAGCCCCGGACAATTGGCTCCAAGCAGTCGCGCGCCCTTCTCCTTCACGAACGGATACACGCGCGTCATGTCCAGCACCGGCACACCCTCCGTGATGCAGACGATGAACGGTATTCCTGCATCGGCTGCTTCCATCATCGCATCAGCTGCAAAGTTCGGCGGCACGTATATCACCGTCGCGTTCGCACCGGTCGCGTTCACAGCCTGGGCAACAGTGTTGAAGATCGGAACCTTGTCGTCGAATTTCTGACCACCCTTCCCCGGCGTGACTCCACCGACGACCTGCGTTCCGTACTCGATCATCTGACGCGTGTGAAACGATCCGTCGCGCCCCGTGATTCCCTGGACGAGCAGGCGCGTGCTCTTGTCGATGAATACGCTCACGCTGCCTTCCCCGTCGCAAGTGAAACCGCTTTCTGCACCGCTTCATCCATGTCCGTCATGGCGGAGAAGCCGTTCGCCTTGAGAATCTCGAGAGCGATCTCTTCGTTCGTTCCCGTCAGCCGAATGACAATCGGCACTTTGAGCGGATTCTGTTTCGTCGCCGTCACGATTCCATTCGCAACGTCATCGGTGCGCGTGATACCGCCGAAAATGTTGAACAGAATCGCCTTCACGCTGGGATCGGCGGTGATGATGCGGAGAGCGTTCACAACCTTTTCCGGATTCGACGATCCACCGATGTCGAGGAAATTTGCCGGCTCGCCGCCGTAGAATTTCACGAGATCCATCGTTGCCATCGCCAGTCCGGCACCGTTCACGACGCAGCCAACGTTTCCGTCGAGCTTGATGAACGTGAGGTTTGCCTTTCGTGCCTCGACTTCACTCGGCGCTTCCGACGATTCGTCGCGAAGGCCCGCGATGTCGGCGAGACGCTCGAGCTCATTGTCGTCGATCACCATTTTCGCGTCGAGCGCAACAACATCGCCCGCAGGCGTCGTCACAAGCGGGTTGATCTCAGCCAGCGAAGCGCCGCTCTTCATGAACGCGCCGTAGAGCTGCTGCATGATCTTCGCGGCAGCGCGCGCCTTCTTTGCGTCATCGTAAAGGAAGAAGCCCATCTCCATCGCCTCGTACGGCTGGAGGCCGTAACGCGGATCCACCGGATGGCGCATGATTTTGTCGGGCGTCTGTGCGGCGACTTCTTCGATATCGATTCCGCCCGCGGGGCTCACCATGAACACAGGCTTCCTCGACGCCCGGTCAACGATCACGCCGACGTATGCTTCAGTCTCGATGTCGGCCGCCGGGGTCACGAGGACTTTCTGCACCGGCAGATCCTTGATCGTCAGCTTGAGGATCTTCTCGGCAATCTCGCGCGCTTCTTCAGGCGTCTTTGCGAGCTTCACCCCGCCCGCCTTGCCGCGTCCGCCTGCATGAACCTGCGCCTTGATTACGACTGTACCGCCAAATTTTCGGGCGATCGCCTCGGCTTCGGCCGGCGTTGTCGCCACCTCGCCTGGGGGAATGGGAATACCCGCATTGCGGAATATTTCCTTCGCCTGATACTCGTGGATGTTCACACGTTCTCCGATCCGCGGCTGGACCGCGGCTGATGGGTTCGTTTTTACGAGCTAGGAAGTTAACGGGCTATGGTAGTCCCGGTACGGCCATGGACGGCGTCGAGTCCGCGACTCAGCTCGGTGATGACAGCGCGGCCCCCGGTTCGCTTCACGTAATCCATCGCCGCCCTGACTTTGGGCGACATGCTTCCCTCGCCGAACGCACCCTCGCTCTCCAGTCTCTCTGCTTCAGCGACAGACATCGAAGTCAGTGCGCGCTGACCGGGCTTGCCCCAATCAGCATAAACCGCATCGACGTCGGTAAGGATCAGGAAGAGCTCGGCGCCAAGCTCCCGGGCGAGAACCGCGGCTGCGAGATCCTTGTCGACGACCGCATCGACTCCCTCGAGACCAAGCTCGGAATCGCGGTATACCGGTATTCCCCCACCGCCACAGGCAATCACGACAGTCCCTTCGCCCACCATCTGTCGAATCACGTCGATCTCATGAATCGCAATTGGTGCCGGACTGCCAACGACCCGGCGTAGATGGCCGCGAGAATCCTTGTGCACAGCCTGGCCTTCTACGATGAGCCTGTTAGCCCGATCTTCCGGGATTGCGTGGCCGATGAACTTCGTCGGCGCCGACAGCGCGGGATCCGAGGGATCTACCTCGACCTGCGTGATGATGGTTGCAACGCGGCGGTTGCTTCCTGTTTTCCGCAGCGCATTCTCAACCGATTGCTGAATCATGTAACCGATCCACCCGGCGGTATTCGCGACCAGCACGCCGAGCGGAAGCGGCGCGACGTCGGTGCGGGCAATCTCGTTTCGAACGAGCTCGTCACCTACCTGCGGCCCGTTTCCGTGAACGATGCAGAGATTCCAGCCTTCGTTTACCAGATCGACAATTGGACCGAGGCTTTCGCGCGTGTGGCGAAACTGGTCGGCGATTGTCGAGCGCTCGCCTGGAGGAGATAGCGCGTTACCGCCAAGGGCGACAACTGCTGTTCGAAATTGTTTTGAGTTCATTGCTGTGGTGTCAAACGGCGGGTCACCTGTCACCAGCTCTAAGTCACCTGTCACCAGCTAAAGACGCCGGTCTGTTGTGGTTCGGCTGGTGACCGGTGACTCAGGGCTGGTGTCAGGCGACTTCTTTGTTCCTGAAAGCCGCGCAATAATTACTATCTCCCTACAACTGCCCCGAGCGAATCGTATGCCGCGCCAAACGCTTTCAAGTCGCCTCGGGAAAGCGCTGCTCGCATGCTCGCGTAGAGCCGAACTACTTCGGCCCTGAACGCGGCATCGGTTGGCGACGCGGCCGCAGGTGAAGCATTCGCGGAAAGTCGAGGAGTTGCG
>JBDTNA010000275.1:0-4749 GCA_039933985.1 Gemmatimonadales bacterium
GATCAAAGGGTCAGAGCGTTTGAATCTTTCAAGAGGCCAGAGCAAATGCGACGCACTCAAGGCAGATTATCCACATGTCACGAGCATCACTCACCCGGCGCATCGGATTTGCAGCAGCCCATCGCTACCGTCGGCCCGACTGGACCAACGAGAAAAACGAGTCTGTCTTCGGGCTCTGCGCGAGAGAGAGCTTTCACGGTCATACCTACGTATGCGAGGTGACCATTTCCGGTTTGATCGATCCGGAGACAGGTTTCGTGATCGATCTCCGTGTCTTCGACACGATTCTCGACGAAGAAATAAAAACGAGGTTCGATCACCGGAATATCAATCTCGACGTGCCCGAGTTTGCCGACGGCAAACTCATCCCCAGCGGCGAGAACATCGCGCGCTTCGTATTTGCGCAGGTCGGCGCGAGGCTTCCCGAAGGCGTCGATCTGGAGAACGTAACCATCGCTGAAGATCAGACGCTCAGCGCGTCCTATAGCGGAGAATGATGAAACGAATGATCTGGCGACGGCTCGCGGTCGCTGGCGCAGCGGCGACCCTGATTTTAACCGGGGCATGTGCTCCGGCAATGGGAGCATCGCGCCCAGTACCCGTTCGCTCGCCGATAGAAGCCCTCCGATTTTCAATCGACTCGCTCGTTAACGATCCGATGTTCGCCAACGCTCAGATCGGTCTCCTCATCGTCAATCCGCGCACCGGTGACACGCTCTATTCGCGAAATGCGGGCAAGCTTTTCATGCCGGCATCGAACCAGAAGCTCCTCACGAGCTCCGTCGCTCTCCACCAGCTTGGCCCGAATTACCGGTTCCGCACCGTTATCGGCAAGCGTGGCGAATTGCGCGACGGGGTGCTGAATGGGGATCTGTTCGTGGTCGGTCGCGGCGACCCGTCCATCAGCGATCGAATGAGGGGCAGCGCGTACACCGCAATGCAGGCGATTGCCGATTCCCTTTCGGCTCGCGGGATTCGACGGATCAACGGAGCTCTAAGACCGGGAGGAAATGCCTTCCCCGACAGCATCTACGCATATGGCTGGGAGTACGACGACCTGACGTCGAGCGGCACACCGACCGATGAGCTGCTGTTCAACGAAGGCCAGGTGCGATTTATTCGTCGCACGCCGAGGGGCGACACGATCGACTACGTCGGAACTCGAAATCCTACACTCGCGTATCTCGCCGCGCTCGACACAGCTCTCCGTGCGCGAGGCGTCGTTTCGACAGGAATCTCGGACAGCATTGCGTCGATCACCGAGCCGTTCGACACCGTGTACGTATTCGACTCGCCGCCGCTGCGCGACATTCTGCCTCCGTTTCTCAAGCCTTCGCAAAATCAGATCGGAGAGATCCTCCTCAAGACCCTTGGTCTCGAGCGAACCGGAGTCGGCATCGCTGACAGCGGTGCAGTCGTAGTCACGCGACAGCTGAAAGAATGGGGCGTCGATTCCTCGGGTGTGCTTGTCTACGACGGCAGCGGACTATCACGACACGATCTCGTTTCGCCAGAGACTGTCGTGAAAATCCTTCTCGCGATGCAGCGCGATACTGCATTCCAGGTTTTCTACGACCGGAGTAGACGGAACGATCCGAACGCGAATGGTCGGAACGCCGGCTGCGAACAATCTCCGTGCAAAGACCGGAACGATCGAGTTTGTGCGGTCGCTCTCCGGTTACGTGAACGATGCGGACAACGACCGGCTCGTGTTCAGCTTCCTGTCGAATCACTTCATCGTTCCTGTCTCTCAGATATCGCGAGTGCAGGACGCTGTCGGAGTGCTTCTCGCGAAATACAGGAGCGGCCGGGCCCGTTGATATCGGTCCCCGAGGCGAGCGGGCGGATTCTTGGCGCGATCCACCCGCTCGCGCCGGAGACTGTAGCGACTGAGAACGCAGCCGGTCGAGTGCTCGCCGCGAGTGTCGTCGCACCGTTGACGTCGCCTCCGTGGGACAATTCATCGATGGACGGCTATGCGGTCCGCAGTGTAGACCTGCCAACCTCGGACCCTCCCGTTCTTCGCGTCGTGGAGACTGTCGCCGCTGGATCGTTTCCTTCGCGCGCGATAACCGCCGGCGAATCCATGCGCGTGATGACCGGCGCTCCGGTACCTGATGGAGCCGACAGCGTCATTCGTCACGAAGATACCGATGATGGACGCGATGTCGTGACGATTCGCAGTCTTCGCGATTCGGGCAAGAACATTCGCAAAGCGGGGGAGGATTTTCACGCCGGCGACGTGCTGTTCCCCGCCGGTGAAGCGGTGCGCGTCGCTCACATTGGTGTGCTCGCATCAGCGGGAGTCAAATCGATTCAGGCACACCGGCGGCCGCGAGTGGCGATCATCAGCTCGGGTGATGAGCTCGTCGAGCTGCGCGATTTCAATCCTGACATCATCGGCAAGCGAGTCGTCTCGTCGAATTCCGTCACTCTGTTTGCACTCGTTCGCGACGCGGGCGGCGAGCCTGTCGATCTCGGAATCGCGCGCGACGATCCGGTCTCGCTGAAGGAAAAGCTGGCCGCCGCAAGCGACGCCGATCTCATCCTCACGTCGGCGGGAATTTCAGTCGGCGACCACGATCATGTTCGCGAATCATTCACCGAGTCAGGCGGCGAGATTGATTTCTGGAAGGTCCGGATGCGCCCTGGCGCACCGCTCGCGTTCGGCATGCTTCACGGCAAGCCGTGGATTGGCGTATCGGGCAATCCAGTCTCGGCGATTGTCAGCTTCGAGGTATTGGTGCGACCGGTCATTCGAAAAATGCTCGGGAATCGGTCGCTGTTCCGCGAGACGATCCCCGTCACGCTTCGCACGCCGATAACAATTACGGCACCGCTCATGCACTTCATTCGCGCCGTGATTACGCCGGGGGCAGACGGGAGCTACATGGCGGAGCCGGCGGGTTCTCAAAGCTCGTCGGTACTGACGGCGATGGCGCGTGCGAATGCACTGCTGATCCTTCCTGGAGATCGCTTGCAGCTCGAGCCGGGAGAAATGTTCCGCGCACTGCCGCTCGGCGATGCTCTCCAAACGACTGATACGCTGGTTCTCACGTGACACCCGTTGCAACCGAGCTGCACGACCTCGAGGGCGCAGATCTCGTCACCGCGCTCGAAACGCGATTCGACACGATCACCGGTGACATCGATGTCGGCCCGAAAACGATTTCCATTCTGCGCCCGCGCAATTCGGACGACCTCATCAGGGAGGAAGATTTCGTCAAGGACGAGCGTCTTCCCTACTGGGCGGACATCTGGCCGTCGTCGACGGTCCTGGCCGAGCATCTGGTTGGACTGGCGAGGAAGCGCAATGGCAGCTTCTCAGGCAAAGGACTCGAGCTCGGCTGCGGCGTCGGCCTGGTGACTACCGCCGCAATGATTGCAGGCTATGACATGACCGCAACCGACTATTACACTGACGCGCTCGCATTCACACGAGCGAACGCGTGGCGAGCAACTGACAGAACTCCCGACGCGATGATGATCGACTGGCGCTCGTTTCCCCCGGAGGCACGCGGCTTCGACCTGGTCCTCGCGTCGGATGTGCTTTACGAAAAGGAGTACGCGCGCCTGCTGCCTGGAATCTTTCGGCGCGCGCTCGCGCCGGGCGGGATGGTGATTCTCGCGGATCCGGGACGCATCGGTGTTCCGGAGTTCATTGAGGAGTGCGCGAGCTCAGGACTCGTGATTCGATCGAAGACGACGCATCCGTTCGAATCAGGCGTAATCAAGCAGAGCATCGACCTGTACGAGATCGCCGACCAGCGAAGCTAGCCCTACATCAGGCGATACTTCGGCCCGCTTTCACCTTCGCGTGGGGTCCACCGCGGACCGAGCACATCCGTCGCTTTGCAGTCGATGCAGTTGGCCTGATTCACGATCAGCCGTCCGTCATCGCCGACTTCGTAGACGCCGGCGGGACACACATGCGAGTAGAAGTGCGCGACTTCCGGCGAGATGTCGCTACCGACGACGAGATGCGACGGAATGGTATCTCGTGTTGAATTGCCCGACTTGAAGTTCGCGTCGAGCTTGCTGAAGGTGAGCTTGCCATCCGGCACGAACGGTTCTTCGGGAGAGGTGTCGCGCGGAACTTCGGCGTCTTCGTGTGACGCGATCATCTTCCCCGGAAATGCGCCTTTTGTCAGCGTCATCAGCGTCGCTTTGACTCCGCCGAAATACAATCCGCCGTTCTGGAAAGCGAGGCGCATGTTGCGTCGTTCCTTCAGGTCCGACGTGATGTAGCTCTCTCTCACCAGCGCATCGTAGCGCGCCATGGTGTTGTCGCAGACGTCGTTTTTCTTCAATGCATCGAAGATCGTTCGCGCTGCGTACATGCCGGACTGCATCGCATAGTGGATTCCCTTGAGCGATGCGACTTCGACGAAACCGGCGGAATCGCCGACAACGAGTAATCCTTCGCCATATCGCTTCTTCGGCAGGCCGTAAAATCCGCCCTCGGGAATTGTCTTGGCTCCCCATTCGACCATTTCGCCACCTTCGAGATATTCCTTGAATAGCGGAGCGGTCTTGAGCTTCTGAAGCAGCTGATGCACGTCGAGCGTAGCCTGCCGGTAATCCATTCCGACAACAATTCCAACAGCCACGAGATTCGGAGTGAGCGGATACATGAAGCTTCCGCCGAACGCATCAGTCGGAAGAGGCCAGCCGAGCGTGTGCACGATCGCGTCGAGCGGCTTTTTCGTTTCCCAGATTTCTTTTACGCCGAGCGCGTAGATCTGCGGA
>JBDTNA010000276.1:0-4737 GCA_039933985.1 Gemmatimonadales bacterium
TCCGCACCTTTGAGCGAGATAGCCATCGGCTTCTCGGTGACGACGTGCTTTCCCGCCTGCGCAGCCAGGACGCCCTGCCCGGGATGCAGTCCGGAGGGCGTGCAGATCGTCACGACGTCGCACTCGACTTCCGCGAGCATCCTCTCGTACGAGGAATACCACGGAATACCGAGCGGAAGAGCCAGCGTCCGCGCTCGCTCTTGGTTGTGATCCGACGCAGCGACGAGCTCGAGCCCTTCCACCTTGCTGATTGCATCTACGTGGTTGCTCGCAATGCGTCCGCATCCGACAAGCGCGATGCGAAAGTTTTTCCGGGGCGAGTCGCTCAACCTGCGCTCACTCTCTCGACCGCACCGTTCCGCTCTGCGTACTTCGATCCGCATGCCGTGCACGTGCCGTTGCCTGATGCCGGCAGACGCTCACCGCAGGCACACATCCATCCGATGCGCTTGCCCGGCACACCGACAATCAGCGCGTATGCCGGGACGTCGCCCGTAACTACGCTGCCGGCTCCGATGAACGCGTATTCGCCAAGCGTTGCTCCACACACAATCGTCGCGTTCGCTCCGATAGTGGCTCCGCGCTTAACGAGAGTCTTTCTGTATTCGTGCTTCCGCGGCACATGACTCCGTGGATTTACAACATTGGTGAACACCATCGACGGCCCGCAGAAGACATCGTCCTCGAGCTCGACGCCGTCGTACACCGAAACGTTGTTCTGAATCTTTACGTTGTTTCCAATGCGCACGCTGTTCATCACGACAACATTCTGTCCCAGCGAGCACCGCTCGCCGATTACCGCTCCGGCGAGGATGTGGCAGAAATGCCAGACGCGAGTTCCTGCTCCGATCTGCGCACCTTCATCGACATAGGCGGACTCGTGAATTACCGCTTCGCTCACGCGGGCGCCCCTGCTTCGAGCTCGGAGTGCCATTCCTGAATCGAGCGAACTGACGGACGATTCTTGCGCAGCGACTCAATTGCATCGCACGCGGCGCTGGCAGCGGAGAGTGTCGTCGTGTAGGCAACCCCGTGCGCGATCGCCGCCTGGCGCAGCGTGTAGTCGTCCTGCTGCGCGTGCTTTCCGAACGGCGTGTTGATCAGCAGCTGCACTTCGTTGTTGAGAATCAGATCGATTCCGTGCGGCCGGCCCTCGTGAACCTTGAATATTCGATCGACGGGGATTCCCTGCTCACGCAGATGCCTGGCTGTTCCATCGGTGCCGAGAAGCTTGAAGCCCATCTCATGAAACCGGCGCGCGATCGGCGTCACGTCCTTCTTGTCAAAATCATTTACGGTGAGAAGGATGGTTCCCTTCTCCGGAAGCCGGTTGTCCGCGGCAAGCTGCGCTTTCGCGAATGCGATGCCGAACGTTTCCGCGACTCCCATTACTTCGCCGGTCGAACGCATCTCTGGCCCAAGAACGGGATCGAACTCCCGGAATTTCGTGAACGGAAACACGGCTTCCTTCACCGAGATGTACGGGGGGATGATCTCTTCCGTGAACCCGATGTCCGCTAGCTTTTCTCCAAGCATCACCCGCGCTGCGAGCGCTGCGAGAGACACGCCAATCGCCTTCGACACGAAAGGAACAGTGCGGCTGCCGCGAGGATTCACCTCGAGCACGTACACCTGCCCGTCCTTGATCGCGTACTGAACGTTGATCAGGCCGACCACACCAAGCGCCTTTGCAAACGACACTGTGTGCTCGCGCATGACGGTCATGTCCTTCTCGGTGATCAGATAGGGCGGAAGCACACACGCCGAGTCGCCGGAGTGGATTCCAGCGTCCTCGATGTGCTGCATCATTCCGCCGATCACCACGTCTTCTCCATCGGAGATCGCGTCGACATCGGCTTCGTACGCATCCTCGAGGAAGCGGTCGATCAGCACCGGCCTGTCTTCCGACACACGTGCGGCGCGCTCGAAATAATCCTCCAGCGACGCCGGATCGTAGACAATCTCCATCGCTCTACCACCGAGCACATATGACGGACGCACAAGCACCGGATACCCGATGAGCTCGGCCACAGCGACCGCTTCGGCAACACTGGTGGCAGTTCCGTTTGGCGGTTGAAGCACTCCCAGCTGCCGTGCGATCGCATCGAATCGGCGACGGTCTTCAGCCGTATCGATAGCGTCCGGTGATGTGCCAAGGATCTTCACACCCGCCGCCTCGAGTCCGCGCGTCAGCTTGAGCGGCGTTTGCCCTCCGAGCTGCACGATCACGCCTAGCGGCTTCTCGCGCTCGACGATCTCGAGCACGTGTTCGAGCGTGAGCGGCTCGAAATACAGCTTGTCGGAGATATCGAAATCGGTCGATACGGTTTCAGGATTCGAGTTGATCATGATCGTCTCGTATCCCTGCTCGCGAAGCGCGAGCGATGCGCGCACGCAGCAGTAGTCGAATTCCACTCCCTGACCGATGCGGTTCGGACCACTGCCCAGGATCACGACTGATTTCCTGTCCGTTCGCGGTGCTTCGTCTTCTTCGTCGTAGCTGCTGTAGAGATACGGCGTCGACGAGGGAAACTCACCTGCGCACGTGTCCACCATCTTGTAAGCGGGGCGAACGCCGAGCGCCCACCTCGTCTCCCTCATGTCCAGCTCGGAGCGTCCGAGAAGCTCGGCCAGCTGCTTATCAGAGAAACCCATGCGCTTCATCTTCCGCATTTCGGGCTCAGTTATGAGCGGAAGCTTGACGAACGCCTTCTCTGCCTCGACCAGCTCATGCATCTGCGCGAGGAACCACGGATCGATGTGCGAGAGCTCGTGGATCTCTTCGACCGTCATGCCGGCGTTGAAGCCGCGCTTGATCTGGAAGATGCGCTCTGGCGTCGGCTGGCGAAGCGCCCCGCGAAGCGACTCGATCGTCTCATCGGAAAGCCTGTCGTCACTGAGAAGCGGGCCGATCGACCATCCCGGCCGTCCGGTTTCCAGCGCGCGCAATCCCTTCTGCAGAGCTTCCTTGAACGTGCGGCCGATCGCCATCGACTCACCCACAGACTTCATCTGGGTCGTGAGCTGCGGATTGGCGGCGGTGAATTTCTCGAACGCGAAGCGCGGGCATTTCACGACGACATAGTCGAGCACCGGCTCGAAGGAGGCCGGAGTCGTTCGCGTTATGTCGTTGGGGATTTCGTCGAGACGATATCCAACGGCGAGCTTCGTTCCGATACGCGCGATTGGAAATCCGGTGGCCTTCGATGCGAGGGCGGAGGATCTCGACACGCGCGGATTCATCTCGATGACGAGCATCTCACCGTCGTCGGGATTGACCGCGAACTGAATGTTGCATCCGCCGGCTTCGACGCCGATCTCGCGAATCACCTTGACCGCAGCGTCGCGCATTTTCTGATATTCGCGATCGGTGAGCGTCATCGCCGGCGCGACCGTAATCGAGTCGCCAGTATGCACACCCATCGCATCGATGTTCTCGATCGAGCAGACGATGACGACGTTGTCTGCTCCGTCGCGCATGACTTCCAGCTCGAACTCCTTCCATCCGATGACACTGCGCTCGATGAGCACCTGGCTCACCGGGGAAAGCTCCAATCCCCGGCGAACTATCGATTCGTACTCGTCCCTATTGTATGCGATGCCGCCGCCGGTTCCGCCCAAGGTGAAGGCGGGTCGGATGATCGCGGGAAAGCTGACCATGTCCACCAGCTCGAGCGCTTCGTCGAATGTCGTAGCGATGCCACCCTGCGGCACGGCCAGTCCGATGCGTCTCATCGCATCCGCGAACTGACCTCTGTCCTCAGCCATTGCGATCGCGCGGGCATCTGCCCCGATGAGCTGCACGCCGTATTTCTCGAGCACGCCATTCTCGTAGAGCTTCATCGCGACGTTGAGCGCGGTCTGTCCGCCCATCGTCGGAAGCAGTGCATCGGGGCGTTCCTTCTCAATGACGAGCTCGACGTATTCCGGCGTGACCGGCTCGATGTAGGTGCGATCCGCAAACTCCGGATCGGTCATGATCGTCGCCGGGTTCGAGTTCACGAGGATGACCTCGTAGCCCTCTTCCTTGAGCGCTTTCGCGGCCTGGGTTCCGGAGTAGTCGAACTCAGCTCCCTGCCCGATGATGATGGGCCCTGAGCCGATGAGAAGGATTCGGTGGAGGTCGTTTCTACGGGGCATCAGTTATCTAAAGAGACGCAGGAAAGATTTGACACGGAGGGACGGAGGTACGGAGGATACACGGAGGAAGCATTTGGGAAAAACCAATTGCCGGAACGCTGGGGTTTTGTAGTTCCCCCTGTAATTGCTCCGTGTTGTCTCCGTCCCCCCGTCCCTCCGTGTCGGCTTTTCTTTTCCTGAATCGGACACAAAAAAAGGGGAGCACGAACGCGCTCCCCTTCTCCGTCCGATCGTACAAGGAATTTACGCTGTCGCGACGCCACGCGGGGCACGCTGAATCTTTCCGGCGTGAAGGCACCGTGTGCAGACCTTGATCTTCGTGATCTTGCCGTCGATCACGATGCGCGCGACCTGAAGATTCGGCTTCCAGGTGCGGCGGGTCCTGTTGTTCGCGTGGGAGACGTTGTTGCCGAAGGCGACTCCCTTATCGCACACGTAGCAGCGGCTTCTATTGATCTGCGCCATTTCAGTTCACCAGCTCGATGCGGGCCATCTCTGCACCGTCACCCTTGCGGTGGCCGGTCTTCAGGATGCGCGTGTAACCGCCGGCGCGCGAAGCGAACTTCGGGCCGATCTCGTTGAACAGCTTGTCGTTCA
>JBDTNA010000277.1:0-4722 GCA_039933985.1 Gemmatimonadales bacterium
CGTACCTTCGGAAAGCCGATCGACCTTCCGAATACGCATCCGATTTACCAGTCCTTCTTCAAGTTCGACGATGGTCCCCCGGCGACGAGTCATGAGCTGAATGGCTGGGGTGACAACCTCGTTCACAAGAACCTGAAAGCCGTCATGCATGGCGACCGGATCGCCGTGCTGTACAGCAACAAGGACTACAGCTCGGAATGGAACTACCATCCCGACAACAAGCGCTTCTCGGCCGTCGACAACACAAGGTTCGGCGTCAACATCATCGTGTATGCCCTCACGCGCTGAGACTCGGGGCACGATCGAGAGCGTTCTGCGCGGAGTCAGCATTTTGTTGCTCGCGTGGATGTTCTGGTTGTCGCTCGATCGCGGACAGCCGGAGACCGTCGTGTCCGCGCGATCGGCCAACCTCGGCCAGGCGCTCCATGCGTGGTCATCGGCTGGCACCGCGCCTGACAGGATTTCGATTCAGCTCGACAGCACTCCCACCGTGCCCCACCGCGACTGGATAGCAGCACTTCGAGCAGCTGGGAGTATTGTCGCATGGAGTGGTAGGCTTCCAGCCGCGGGAGTAGAAGTTCAGCCGATTGCATCGCCGAAGGGCGGCCTCACTGTGTTCGCGGCGGCGCCGTCGGGAAATCGAATCAATCTCGTGGACGATGTCGGTTCTCTAGACACGGCGGACGCGCGCGGCGGCGGAGCAAGATTCGCGATTCCATCTGCAAGCGGTGACATCAAGGCGAAAGTGGGCGGGACAATTGCTGCCACAAGTGAAACTGACAGCGTTCAGATCAAGCGCGTCCTCGTGTTGGGGGACGCCGGCTGGGAATCCAAGTTCGTGGTTGCCGCGCTCGAGGAAGACGGATGGAAGGTCGATGCGCAGATGCGCGTCGCTCCGGGCATCAGCGTTACGCAGGGTTCCATCAATCCGATCGATACCTCTCGCTACTCGGCAGTGATTGCACTGGATGAGTCGGCGGCGGCTCATGCGTCGGACATCGTTCGGTACGTAATGAACGGCGGTGGTGTGATTCTCTCAGGGACCGCCGCGTCGATTGACGGATTCTCTTCGATTCGCGCCGGAGCTCCTGGAAAGCAGATGGCCGGAGCTCTGCTCGCATCGGATCCGGGAGCAACGACATTGAAGGCAGTTCCGCTCGTTCCCATTGCCGCGATGCGAAGTGACGCGATCGTGCTCGACCGGCGTGATGGAGCAGTTGCTGTCGCGGCCCGCCGGCATGTTGGGGGCCGAGTGCTTCAGCAGGGATATGTGGATACGTGGCGGTGGCGGATGGGGGGCGGTGACGCATCGCTCGCGGACCATCGTGCGTGGTGGACGCGTGCGGTTGCGGGAATCGCGTATGCTCCGCGAGTAGCGAACCCGATCCTCCCGCGTTCCGATGCAGCGCCGATCGCAGGACTCATCGGATCTCTGGGAGAGCCAACACCACACGAGGCGGCAAGTCTCGCATCGGCGGCCGGCTCAGTATCATTATGGTGGCTCTTCGCTCTCCTCTCACTCAGCCTGCTCGGCGAGTGGGCATCCCGTCGGATGAGGGGAGCGCGCTAGCTTTCGTCGACGCGTCACCTGAAATGATTTTCGCTGCGGAGCGGCTCTGATGGATATCCTCTATGGCTACCTGAGGAATTACTGGAAATACGTTGGTCTGGCGCTGGTGCTGGCTGCCACAAACCAGGTCTTCTCGCTACTCGACCCGCTGATTTTTCGTCATATCATCGACGAGTACGCGACGAAGTACAAAGATTACACGACCCAGCAGTTCATCAGGGGCGTGTCCCTGCTACTCGGTGCAGCGGTCGGCGTCGCATTCGTATCGCGCGTTGCAAAGAATTTCCAGGACTATTTCGTCAACGTGATCGTGCAGCGCCTTGGGGCGCAGATGTATTCGGATGGAATCCGGCATTCGCTCGAGCTTCCGTATTCAGTGTTCGAGGATCAGCGAAGCGGTGAGACCCTCGGCAAGCTCCAGAAAGTGCGGAGCGACGTAGAAAAATTCATCACGATGTCGATCAACATGCTGTTCACCACGCTGGTCGGCGTTGTGTTCGTGATGATCTATGCTTTCAACGTGCATTGGGTGATTGCGCCGGCGTTCCTGATGACCGTGCCGCTGCTTGGAACACTCAGCTCGGTTCTCAGCAAACGGATCAAGGTGATTCAGAAGGAGATCGTGGCGGAGACGACGGCGCTCGCCGGATCGACGACTGAATCCTTGCGCAACATCGAGCTGGTGAAGAGTCTCGGGCTCGCGGAGCAGGAAGTGCTGCGGCTCAACGCCGTTACGCAGAAGATCCTGAAGCTCGAGCTCAAGAAGGTGCGATACCTTCGGTCCTTGAGTTTCATTCAGGGCACGTTCGTCAATCTTCTAAGGACGGGCATTCTTTTCCTGATGTTGTATCTGATCTTCACGCAGAAGATTACGGTCGGACAGTTCTTCTCGCTGTTGATCTACTCGTTCTTCATTTTCGGCCCGCTGCAGGAGCTGGGCAACATCATCAACACGTTTCGCGAGACGGAGGTGTCGCTCGAGAATTTCCGGCAGATCCTCGCTATTCCAAAGGATCCGAAGCCGGCGAACCCGGTTCCTATTCCGGAGCTGAATGATCTCGAGTTTCGCGATGTGAGCTTCACGCACCAGACGGCATCGACACCGGCGCTGAGTGACATCTCATTCAAGGTGCGGCGCGGTGACACGATTGCGTTTGTCGGTCCGTCGGGTGCAGGGAAGACCACGCTCGTAAAGCTGCTGGTCGGTCTGTATCCGGCGAAGCAGGGGGAGATTCTTTACAACGGACTTTCGAGCAACGTCATCGATCTCGATCATCTTCGGGAACGGATCGGATTCGTAACGCAGGATTCGCAGCTGTTCTCCGGCACCATTCGTGAGAACCTGTTGTTCGTTCGACCAGATGCCACCGATGCCGAGTGTCTCGATGTGCTGCATAAGGCCGCGGCGCATTCGCTGCTTGCGAGAGCGGACAAGGGTCTCGATACGGTGATCGGTGAGGGCGGCGTGAAAGTCTCCGGCGGTGAGAAGCAGAGGTTGTCGATTGCGCGCGCTCTGCTTCGGAACCCGCATCTTCTCGTTTTCGATGAGGCCACGTCTTCGCTTGATTCGTTGACGGAAGAGGAGATATCGCGAACGATGCGCGATGTGGCGAACGATCGAGCGGTGATGACGATCCTGATTGCGCACCGGTTGTCCACCGTGATGCATGCGGACTGCATTTACGTTCTCGAGCGTGGGCGGATTGTGGAGTCGGGCCGTCATGAGGATCTGCTCGCCAAGATGGGATTGTATTACGCGATGTGGAGACAGCAGGTGGGTGAGCGTCGTATTGGACCGGCTCCCGCTCCCTTGGCTTTGCCTTCGCCGAAGAGGGTTGCGGCGGGCGTCTAGTTCCGCGGCCGATCTGTCACAGTCGTTTTATACGGATTGCACGGATTATCCGGATTGATACGAATCTGAGACCAATCCGCTTGGACGACGTCTTCTCAAGCGCGAGCCTGCTTCACGTTTTTGTTTGAAAAACAACAAATGAAAACCCTGCACTTGGAAATCACCATCGAAACAGACTGATCCATCCGGTCGATCCGAATAATCCGTGAAATCCGTATAAAACGACTGTGACCCGTCGCGGTCGGAAGTAGCCGCCATTTTCGGCCGGTGTGCAAACCCGGCCGTCGAGCACGTCTAATATGAAGACCACTTCAATGAGACCTCAATGAAAAGCCTGATATTCGCCGCGACGGTTGTCGTCCTTACGGTTGCGTGCGACAGCGGACCATCCGGAGACGGTGCTCGCGAAAGATCACCGTCGATAGCGCTGACAGGATCGGAGCAGGATGCAGCGTCTTCACCGCCGGTGGCAAACCAGGCCGGAATCGGCCGGATTGCCGAGGTGGCACAGGCACCAGCCCCTCCGGCGCGCGATCGGTTTGACTCAAAGGCCGCCACTACTTCGGCGACCTCCACCGCATCCGCTGTCGCGGGGGCCGAGCAGGTGGCGCCGAGCATGCTGATTCGGACGGGGAACACTTCTATAGAAGTGGAGAAGCTCGACGCGGCGATCCTCAAGGTCCGGCAGCTCGCCCAGGAGCTCGGCGGATACGTCGCGAACTCATCGATCTCGGGCGGACGCGATCAGGTTCGGAGCGCCACGCTCGAGCTGAAGATTCCCGCCGCGAAATACGACCAGGCGATCGGTGGACTCAACAACATCGGGAAGGTCGAAGCCGTCAATACGAGTGTCGAGGATGTCGGGGAGGAGTTCGTCGATATCACGGCGCGGGTGACGAACGCGAAGCGGCTGGAGGAGCGGCTGGTGAATCTCCTCGCGACGCGCACCGGTAAGCTCGAGGATGTTCTCGCGGTGGAGCGGGAGCTCGCCCGGGTTCGGGAGGAGATCGAGCGGTACGAGGGACGGATCCGTTTTCTCAAGACGCGCGCAGCCGTAAGCACGTTATCGGTCACGGTGCACGAGGCGTTTCCGCTGCTCGGCCAGAATCCGGGTGACAATCCGATCATCCGTGCGTTCAAGATGGCCTGGCGGAATTTCGTGGGCTTCGTTGCGTGGATGATCGCATCGCTTGGAGTGCTCGTTCCGGTAGCGGTGCTCCTTGCCGGTGGATGGTACGTCTTCCTCCGGTACAGGAAAGGTCGGTGAGCTAGGCGCCTGAGCCCGAGCTTCCAAGGTCAA
>JBDTNA010000278.1:0-4715 GCA_039933985.1 Gemmatimonadales bacterium
TGGCCCCTTCCCCAGCGAGCTTGCGATAGTGAAAGCCCTTGCTGCTCGCGATAACCCAGAACTGTTGAAGCGTGTCGTAGTAGTTCTTTAACGTCTCGAGCACTCGACCCTCACCGTACCCCGCCCCGGCGAGCGCCGTCCTGGCGCGGCGGCTCGGCCGCGCGGTGCTTTCCGATCGAATGCTGAACTTGCGGCGGTATTCGAGCATCAATGAACTATTGAGAACCGTCAGGAATGTTTCAGGGAACGCAGGACGATCGCCCTCACCCTCTCGAACGAAGACACACGTCGCATACTCCTCGCGGACGTCGATAGTTACATCATTCCAGAATGATGCGTCCAGCACAAAACAGTCAGCGTCCTGAATGCAGAACGGGGCTTCCGATGCGCCGGCCAGATGGTCGATGACCACTCCATGCGTCAGGAGTGAATCCGGATTGCCGCTGAAGCTCGTTTGAAGCTCGATTATCGGCACGCCCGGAGACATCCGTCGAAGCCAACCGAGATCGTCCTGGCTGAGGCCATTGGCGACAAAGACGGGAATCACTTTCGGCCCGTGATTCAATGCTGCGAGAGGTGCCATGTGAATCAAATGCGGCGTGACGACGATAAACGTCCTGAGAGATCCTGGCTCGATCGCCTCAAATGCGCGCCTGCAGATAAGGCGGTTTGCCTGCTCTAACGCCGCCGACCGGATTGACCCGTAATTCATTGCAGATGAAGATAAAATAATTTCCAACATGCGGCGCATCCCGTCGGAAACGCTGCAATCTTCGATAGTGCCAGACCAGCCTGCGGTCTACATTTGCTTGGTACTCTAACCACCGGCCCGTGACATCGCCTTCTCCACTTCTGAAAGTCAACGTCATCACGCCGCATTCGGGACTGGATGCGTTTCGCGAAGCGTTTCAATCCCTGGTAGGCAATTTCACTCCGGCGCGACGGCTCGCCTGGCGCTTCTTCCTACGGGATACGCGAGCCGAACACCGCCAAAGTCTCTTTGGTTATTTCTGGCTGGTCGTTCCTGCACTGGCAAACGCGCTGACGTGGGTGTTCCTCAACGGGCAGAAAGTAATTCATATCGATTCCGGCGGAGTGTCTTATCCGCTTTTTGTTCTTACCGGCACCATTCTGTGGACCGCATTCAACGGAAGTGTTATGTCGATGCTGGGGGTGATCAACGCGGCCCGCGGAACGTTGGCCAAGGTGAACTTCCCTCACGAGTCTCTGATCTATGCTGCGTGCGTGAAATCGGCGACGGATGCTGCGTTGGCTGGCCTGGTGCTGTTGCCAGCGCTCTTTGTCTTTCACGCAACTTTCCGCAGTGAAATGCTGCTCTTTCCGATCGCAATCCTGGCAAGCCTTCTTCTTGGGTGGGCGCTTGGATTGATCGTCCTTCCGATTGCGGCGCTTTACTCTGACGTGTCGCGCGCACTCCAGTTGATATTACGGTTCGGATTTTTTCTCACGCCGGTGATTTTCCTGCTTCCATCCGGAGGGCTTGCGAGAACTTTGATGCTGATCAATCCAGTCACGCCGATGATTGTTACCGGGCGCGCGTGGCTCACGGGCTCTCCAGAGGGAACGCCAGCCGCTTTCATGATCGTCTTCGCGGTTTCCGCGTTTGTCTTCTCGATCGGAATGCTTTTTTACAAGGTTGCGCTGCCGCACCTCATCGAGCGCCTCAGCGGCTAGCGAACTTTTAGCCCCGATCGGCGTACTCAACAGTCCAGGATCCAGGCCAGAGCAACGAGCTTCCGCTTCCGAGGTTGGAAGTAACTCGCAGCTCGAGAGCCTGATCTACGTGACAAAGTGTCCTCATGCCGTCAGGCGAAAGCACAATTACCGTTATTCCGAATCGCCCGCTGTTGAGTTGCATACCGACGATGGTGGCAGTGACGCGGCATCTTCCGTCAGCATCCGGCCTGATCGCCACCCGACGAAGATCTTCGCCCATGACCTCGATTACTGGCACCAGCTCCTGATTCCAGACAAGAAGCTGAATCGTCGCATTGTCGACGCCTGGCAGAAACTCCAGGTCAATCACGATGCGCACGTCGTCACCTGATTTCACCGCCAGCTGCCCCCCCGTGGCAGCCACCGATTGTCCGGCAGATGCAGTGAGATCGGCGATCGCTACTTCGCCAGTTCCAGCAGTTGCACGCTCAGCAGAAGAGAAGCTTTCGTAGTACGAATCAAGGCCTGCCGCGAGATCGGACGTCACGAGGACGCATCGGCCGTGTTCCAGGTGCATCACTTCGGTGCTGATGCGGGCAATCTGAGGCATCGAATGGCTGACGAAAATGAAGGCAGCCTTCTGCCGCAGCTCCGCCATTCGCGCAAGGCATTTCGCGCCAACGCCTACGTCGCCGACGGCGAGAACTTCGTCAATCAGGAGAACGTCCGGTTCCATCTGCGCGGCGACGGCAAACCCAAGCCGCACGCGCATGCCGGAACTGTAATTCTGTACCGGCATTTCGAGAAAGTCGCCCACCTAGGAAAACGCGACGATATCATCGAATTTCGCTTCGGTCTCCTCTTTTGTGAATCCGAGGAGACTTGCCTGGTGATAGATATTTTCGCGACCCGAGAGAATGGGGTTGAACCCCGCGTTGAGCTCGATCAGCGCTCCGACCCGCCCACGCATCGTTACCCTGCCGGTATCGGGACGAATCAGCCCGTTCAGCACCTTCAATAATGTTGACTTGCCTGCCCCATTGTGCCCAATCAGGCCGATGCATTGACCGCGTCGCACTTCAAACGATATGTCGCGAATGGCCCAGAACTCGTCCGCACGGAGCGGCACATCTTCGGCGTGATTGCTTTTTCCCGCAGCGTCGGGTCGAGCGAACGGGTTCAGAGCGTGCCCAATATCCTGAACTCCGTACCACAGTGATCTTTTCAGCGATCTGCAGAATTTCTTCGAAACGTATTCCGCCGATACGAGGACGTCTTCCATCGGCTACTGGTGCCTCGAGAGTATCTTGTCGCGAACTCGACTGAGCGCGAGTCCAATGCGAAAAGCTTTCGATTTGAAGACTCCCTCGAGGGCGAGGCGGTCATATTCGTTGCGAGCCTCGAGTTCGGCGATCCGGGCTTCGTACAGTTTGAACTGGTTCTGGATTTGACCCATGCTGTACCGAAGGCCCTCACGAAATGAATCACGTTCGGAAATTCCGAGCTTCTCGCCCATCTTGAAATACGTTCGAAGATTTTTCAGGTGTTGATCAACCGAGTGATCCCGGGTGTGGATCCCGCCATCGTGCTTCCGGTACACACCCATGCTTCGATCGATGTAAAGCAAAGGGCCTTCGAGAGCCGCCATGCAGAGAAGCGTGATATCGCAATGCGGGACGTCGCCCAGCCACTCTGGAAACTCTTTCAGCGCTTCCTTCCTCAGGACGATCGAATGCGTGGGCACAAAATTTCCGCGGACAAGGATGTCGTCTACTCCATAAATCTCCTTCATGACGTATGGCTTGAAATATCCCGGGATCAGCTCGCCGGAATTCTCAAACAGACCATCCGCACAGTGGACCGATCCCGAAGCTTTCGGATTGGCTTGCAGCAGTTCTACCTGCAACTGCAGCTTGTCCGGAGCGGTCCAGTAGTCATCACCCTCGCAGATGGCCCAGAATGGCGCAGCTGCCTCGGCTGCGACGATTGGAATCGCCCACCTCCCCTGCGAATGCTGATTCTCTGTTTGGATGATGGGACGGATAACGCGCGGATAGCGCGACGCATAATGCCGGATTATGGATGAAGTCTCATCGGTCGAAGCGTCGTCGTGTATCAGAATCTCGACGGGAAACGTCGTTTCCTGAATGAGGAAGCCTTCGATGGCCTGCGCAATGTATGCCCCGTGATTGTACGCCAGACAAAGCACGCTGACTGTCGGCTGGGCACCGTCGGGCCAACTCTGGTCTGACACTCGCACCGGAGTGCTCAGACCGGCGACCTCAGGCATTTACAGCGTCCCTTATGATCTTCGTAATGCTGTCAACCTGTTTTTCTCCGATCGTCTGTCCCGTCGGCAGCACTACCACCCGCTCCGCGACGCGAATAGTCTGAGGTAGATGGCGTCCCGCCTCGGGGTCAGATGTGCGGTAGGGTTCCATGCGATGGCAGCCGGGCCAGAAATATTTTCGCGCGAGTACTTCGTTTCGGTGGAGAATCTCGATGAGCTTGTCCCGACCAATTCCAGACTCGTTTTCATCGACTTCGACTACGACGTACTGATAGTTATTCCGTTCCCCATGGTTGAACTGAGCGAGCGAGATTCCGGGCAGCCCCCGCAGTCCTTTCTGATATGCGAAATGGTTGCGACGATTGATATCGACGATCTCGTCAATTGCCTCGAGAGATGTCAGCCCCATTGCCGCACAAATCTCGGTCATCTTGCCGTTGGTTCCGGGGTATACCACGTTGTCATAACCCTCGAATCCGAAATTCCGCATGAGCCTGAGGCGTCTGGCCAGACTGTCGTCGTTTGTGACGATGGCTCCGCCCTCGAAGCTATTGATGAACTTTGTCGCGTGGAAACTGAACACTTCGCAGTCTCCAAAAGAGCCGATCATGCGACCTTTGTGGGAGCACCCTATTGCGTGAGCAGCGTCATAGATGACCCTCAGGTCGTGAGCGGCCGCTACCTTTCCGATCGCATCGGTGTCGCAGGGACGACCCCACAGATGTACTCCGATAATGCCGCTCGTTTG
>JBDTNA010000279.1:0-4701 GCA_039933985.1 Gemmatimonadales bacterium
GATCGAGCGCGGCGGATTCGATCACTTCATGCTGAAGGAGATCTTCGAGCAGCCGGCGACAATCGAGAACACCATGCGCGGCCGTCTCCTTGATGAAGAAGGCACGTCAAAGCTCGGCGGTCTCAACATGACCGACGAGGAGCTGCTCAAGTTCGACAACATAGTGATCACTGCATGCGGAACGAGCTGGCACTCCGCGTTGATTGGCGAGCACATGCTCGAGGAGCTCACGCGAATTCCGGTTGAGGTCGAATACGCGTCCGAATTCCGTTACAGAAATCCGATCGTCAACGATCGAACTCTCTGCATCGTGATCTCGCAGTCTGGAGAAACGGCGGATACACTAGCAGCGATGCGTGAGGCACGGAGTCGCGGCGCTCGGGCCTACGGCATCGTCAACGTCGTGGGGTCTACGATTGCCCGCGAGTCAGGCGGTGGCATCTATGTCCACGCGGGTCCAGAGATCGGAGTCGCGTCGACCAAGGCGTTCACGAGCCAGGTCGTCGCTCTGGCGCTGCTGACGTTGAAGATTGGCCGACTGAAGGGAGTTTCCGTCGTGCGCGGCAAGGAGATCGTCGAGGCGCTTCGCGCGCTTCCCGCTCAGGTCAAAGAGATTCTCGACCGTGCGCCGGAGATCGAGGCGCTCGCCGAAGAATTCAAGCGCGCGCAGAATTTCCTGTACCTCGGCCGGGGTTACAACTTCCCGACGGCGCTCGAAGGCGCACTCAAGATGAAGGAAATCAGCTACATCCACGCCGAGGGATATCCGGCAGCCGAGATGAAGCATGGTCCGATCGCGCTGATCGATGAAATGATGCCAGTGGTCTTCATCGCGCCGCACGACTCGGTGTTCGACAAGATCGTGTCGAACGTTCAGGAGGTAAAAGCGAGAAAAGGTCGCGTCATTGCGATCACGAGTCGTGACGAGCCGTCCCTGGAAGGAAAGCTCGACTACGAGTTCCGGATTCCCGAAACGATCGACATGCTCACCCCGGTTCTCGCGTGCATTCCGCTTCAGCTGCTTGCGTACTACATCGCGGTCAAACGCGGCTCGAACGTCGACCAGCCGCGCAACCTCGCGAAGTCCGTGACTGTCGAGTAGACACTGCGAGTACTTCTTCAGCGGGTCTCACGGGCTGAAGTTCGAGTTGAAGGCCGCGTAACCGGGAAAATCGGACGCGGCTTTCTTCTGCTCGTCGGCATCACCCATTCAGATACGCCCGCTCAAATGGAGTGGATGGCCGAGAAGGTATCCGGATTACGGCTCTTCTCCGATAGCGAAGACAAGATGAACCTGGGACTTGCCGACGTCGGGGGAGAGCTTCTCGTCGTCTCGCAGTTCACGCTCTATGGAAACGCAGAGAAGGGAAGACGTCCGAGCTTCATCGACGCGGCTCGTCCTGAGGTCGCGATTCCGCTTTATGAAGGGTTGGTAGAAGCACTCCGGAAGCGCGGGTCCAAGGTCGAGACGGGCGAGTTCGGCGCGATGATGGACGTCGAGCTCGTCAACGACGGTCCGGTGACTCTGTGGATAGAGCGTGAAGCGGAGACGGCGAATTGAAGTCGTTGTCAGATGTGAATGTAATTCTCGCCTCGTCGTCGCCGCGCCGGAGACAACTTCTCGACCTCATCGGCGTAAAGCATGAAGTCCGCCCTGCCGATATCGATGAGACTATTGCAGCCGGTGAGATTGCCGAGAAGTACGCCGAGCGTCTTGCGAGAGAGAAGGCTGAAGCGATCGGGGCAACGAATTCCGGTTCACTCGTCGTTGGCGCCGACACGATTGTCGTCATCGATGGGATGGTGCTTGGAAAGCCGTGCGATGTCGGCGATGCGGAGCGAATGCTTGGAATTCTCAGCGGGCGCCCGCACACCGTGATGACAGCGGTCGCTGTTTCGTATGAGCAGCAAACGGTCTCGTACGTCGAGCAAGTCGACGTGACGTTCATGCCTCTCACCGACGAGGACATCCGCCGGTATGTAGCAACCGGCGAACCGATGGACAAAGCCGGCGCGTATGGAATCCAGGGTTATGGAGCGACGATCGTTCGCCGAATCGACGGAGACTACTTCGCGGTGATGGGACTGTCGCTCGTTCGCCTCGTCGCGCTGATGCGAGAGGTCGGTGTCAGCTACGACTTTCCGCGATAGCGCTGGTTCCAGACATCCAGCTTCTCCGCGACGTCAGCAACGCTGATGCGCGTCATGCCATCGCTCAGTCTTTCCGAGCTGATTGGACCCGACTCACCAGGCTTGTGAAACGCGTCGATAATGAGATCGTGAAACCGGCGCCACGGTCCGGTGCGTCTCGCGTCCGAGGAGCCCATCAACGCGATCACCGGCCGATTGAGCGCGACAGACATGTGAAGCGGTCCCGTATCGGGCGCGATCACCAGAGCAGACCCATCGATTATCGAAACGAGCTTTCTCAGCCCGCTTCCGAGTATCGCATGCGGTTTGGAGCGCGTGAGCCGCATGATCGTCGCCACCGCCTGGCGCTCCTTCGGAGAATCGCCACCCACGAGAACCGGCTGCACGCCGTAATTCTCCCAGAGGATATTACAAACTTCAGCGAGCTTTTCGGGTGGCCAGTCTCTGTCCACCTTGCTGGTAGCAACGACAATCGAAGCGATTGGCCGGTCGAATTGCGAGATGAATTCCTTCTGCCACTCGCGCTCATGCTCCCACGGACCCAGACCCCATTCGGCGGGCTCCGGCTCGATGCCAAGCTGCTCGAGGAACTCGAAGTACTGGTCCTGCACGTGTCGTACGCCACGCGCTGGAATGCGCTCGCTGGTGAAGAGCCAGTTTGCGTCGCGCGCCCGCGCCCGGTCGAAGCCCAGTCGCCGCTTCGTGCCTGAAAGTGCGGTGATGATCCCTGCTTTGAGATACACCTGGAGATTGATGAGCACGTCAAAGTGTCGCGATCTGAGCTGCGAGATCACCTCGCGGAACGCGCGAGCACCTTTCGACCGATCGAAGATGATGATTTCGTCAACTGCAGGATGTCCGCGCACGAGCGTCGCCGGCCCGGGTTGAAGGACCCACGTGATGTGCGATGACGGGTGCTGCCGCTTGATCGCGTTGATCACGGGGAGAACATGAACAGTGTCACCGATCGCGCTCATCATGATGATGCAGATGCGATCGAGCTTGTTCTCCGTCATCTTCCCGGTACCGCGGCCGCAGCGCCGACGAGCTCGAGCTCAGTCTCCGATATCTCGAGCTCGCGTTGCTCGCGAAGCTTTCTGAGCGATCGGAACAGACGCGCAAGATTGGCTCGCGCGACCATCGGGTCTCCGGGCACGTGAAAGCGGATTCTGTCAACGTCGAGCACGTGTGTACCCGCACCATGTTCGGAATCCCACGTAACAAGCACATTGCGTGCATTCAGATCGGGATGATGTGCTCCCGCATGACCGAGAGATCGCAGCAGCGTCCCGGCCGCGCGGAGGCAGGCGCTGCGATGATTGCCGTCGGTCATCTCGCGGAGCACGGCGGCAAGGTCATGGCTTTCCGGAATTTCGCGAGTCGCAACATCGCTTCGTCGCAGGACTGGCCCGGCACTATAGCTGATGACGGCGACCACCTCTGGAGTCGGCACTTCAGCCAGACGGAGCCGGAGCGAATTGACGAGCTCTCGAAGACCTCGCGTGGGCGGGAAGAACAGATCGGATCCGGTTCGGCCGAGCAATCCGCCGCGCATTGCGTGTCGAACGACGACGTTGCCGCATGATTCTCCAAGTATAACCCCGTAAACCGGAGCTCTACCCTTGAACCGCCGGGCATCTGGCTGACGCGCAGCATAGTTGTACAGAGTCTCCCCGGCGAGAATCGCTTCGACCGCGTCCTGGCATCCTTCCATGACAAGTCCACGCGCGCCGTCCACTTTGATTCGCGCGTAGCCTGGCACCGACACGGAAAGAGCCATCAGGACGCAGCCCTCGCCTGTCCGATCGCGGTTAACAGTGCGCGCGCTTTGCTCTCTGTCTCGTCCCACTCGGTTTCGCCAACCGAATCGGCGACGATTCCAGCACCGGCCTGCACCGATGCGATTCCATCGGCGATGACGCAGGTGCGGATAGTGATTGCGAGGTCCATTCGCTTTCCGCCGCCGGCGATGTAGCCGATGGCGCCCGCATACGCACCGCGTGACACAGGCTCGAGCTCGTAGATGATCTCCATCGCGCGAACTTTTGGCGCGCCGGTCATCGTGCCGGCGGGGAATGTCGCGCGAAACACATCCATCGCCGATTGCGCTCCGGCGAGCTCACCCTCAACCTGACTTACGATGTGAAGCACATGAGAATATTTCTCGACCTTCATTAATTCGGTTACCTCGACAGTGCCGTACCGAGCCACTCTGCCGATGTCGTTTCTCCCCAGATCGACGAGCATTATGTGCTCGGCGCGTTCCTTGGGATCGGCAAGCAGCTCCTCCGTCAGCCGGTTGTCCTGCTCCGGTGTTGCGCCACGCGGTCGTGTGCCGGCAATCGGCCGGAGCGTCACACGGTTGTCGGACAGTCGAACCAGAAGCTCGGGCGAGCTTCCGACGATCTCGACGCCGTCGAGCTGGAGGTGAAACATGTACGGCGACGGATTGAGCGCGCGAAGAGCTCTGTACAATGAAACGGGATCGAAGTCGGCATCGAGCTCGATGCGCCGTGCGAGAAGTGCCTGAAAGCAGTCACCCGCTCGAAT
>JBDTNA010000280.1:0-4685 GCA_039933985.1 Gemmatimonadales bacterium
ACGTCTATCATTGATTTCGCCGTCCAGCGATCTGTGCCGTTGTAAATAAACGTGAAGGCGATTACCTCACCGTTGACTGCTGTTACGTAACCACTGAGCGCGATGATGTCGTTCGTCGTGCCGGTCTTTGCGTGAAGATTGCCTTGCGCGGCGCCACCTCGCATGCGACGACGCAGCAGCTCCGATTCGCCGGCTACGGGCAGCGACGAATGAAACCACGGACCCCAGCTCGCTCTGTGCGCGTACCCGAGCATTCGCGTCATCGCTCTTGGCGTAACGCGATCGAGCGTCGACAGGCCGCTGCCGTCGGAAACATGCAGCAGTGTCGTATCGGCGCCGACTTTCGTCGCGAAAAAATTCCTCAGTAACGCCTGACCGTTCGCCGCTGTTCCCTGCTGCTCATGCCGTGGCCCGCGAGCAGCGTTGCGCATCAAAAGCTCAGCGAAATGATTGATGCTCTCGCGATTCATCGCCGAGATGATTCGATCGAGCGTTGGTGATTGAATGCTCGCGATCTTTGCAGCCGATGACGGCGTGCGGCCGATGCGAATCCCGCCGTCCACCTGAACGCCCTTCGCGACCAGTGACGCTCGCAGCGCACCCGTTGCAAACGGCGCGGGATCCTCAACGACATACACATACCGACGCGGTGGCGACCGCGACCCGATTCGGCCGGAAACATTGATCGCGCCGTTCGTCTGACGCCGCACCGAAAGGCTTGCTCCACCGCCCGGAACCGTGCGCACGTTGCTGGTCAGCTGAATCGCGCTCGTCGCCGGCTCGAGCCTCACTCCACCGGGAGTGATCGTCACCCAGACGAGATTCTCGTTGAGTGAAAGTCCGGAGACTCTCGCCGCGTATCCGGACTGCAGATACCGTGTGAGCCATCCCTCCGGAATTGTCGCGTCATCGAACGCACTTGGATCACCTATGACTTCTCCGGTGATTCGCTTCACTCCGCGTGCGACCAGCTGGTCCGCAAGAAAAATCATCGGGGCATCGGGCCCGCCGGTGAGATACCGTCCGGAAAGAGATGGATCTCCATCTCCTCTCAAGTAGACATTTCCAGAGAGTGTCCCATCGGGACCGAGAGTCCCGTCGTACAGAACATCAGTGCTGAACTGATATCCCGGGCCGAGACGCTCGAACGCCGCGGCACTCGTCAGCATCTTCATTGTGGATGCCGGCATCAGCGGCACACCGGCGTTTTGCGCGAAGAGCGTATCACCCCGAGTCAGCGAAACAGCCATGATCCCGAACTGGCCGCTTCGTATGCGTCCGGCCATCGAGGCCATGTCCGCCGCCAGCGCACCAACCGTTCGCGGGGACGTCGACAGAACTACCGGAGCAGGTGCCGCCCTGGGAGCGCGCTTGCGAACGGTCTTTTTCTTCGCCGCGGCACGTCGCCGGGCGGCTGAAGTTGTCTGTTTTTTCCTGCTTGTCTGAGACGGAGATTCAAGCGGGGCCACCGCAACCGCAACGAGAATTAAAGCGGCATAGGCCCTGAGTTTGCGATACAGCATCGAGTTCAGTTGAGTTTGCAACGCGCTGTGGCGAGTGAAATAAATACACCGCTCAACGCGAAATTCACACCATCACGACAAAATGTCCCGCACCTCTGCCCCGGCGACGATCATGCCGCGGAGAAGGTGTCTAGGCAAGCAAGGCAGGGATGGGTAACTTCACGCTTGATAACACCTACCAGAGGATGATCGATGGCTGAGCGGCACAATTCCATTCGTGAGGGAGTTCTCGCCGGATTCATCGGTGCGACGGCAATCGTGGTCTGGTTCGCCATCATCGACATCGTCTCCGGCATGCCGTTCCACACACCGAGCATCCTCGGCGCCGGCCTGATCAGCGTACTCGGCAAGCCTCCGATGATGCCCGACACGGTGATGTTTCACGTCTTCATCTACACGGTCTTCCACTACCTGGCGTTCTTTCTCGTCGGGATCATCATCATCAACATTGTTCACCAGTCGGCGCGGACTCCGGCGATTCTCGCTGGCTTCCTGATTCTTTTCGTTGCCTTCGAGCTCGGCGCGGTGATGTTGACGTCGCTCTTTTCCGAGTCACTGCTGGGTGGAATGGCGTGGTATCAGATCTTCATTGCAAATCTGCTGGCTGCCGGCGGCATGTTCTGGTACATGTGGAAGAGTCATCCGAAACTGCGAGAGGACATCAACCAAGCTCTCGGCGGGACTGACGATCAACACGGCCCACATTAGGCCCAATAAGCCGACTAGGCTGGCTTCGGCTTCCAGTCCACCTGCGCGGCGGCCGCATCATCCTCGCCCCGCGCCGACCATTTGAAGAACACGACGGTCATGATGATCATGAAGATCATGCCGCCCGGGATCCACATGATCAGCCCGCCAAGCAGCTGATCATCCATCGGTGACAACGGCATGATCCGCGGCGCCGCCGAATAGTGCGGATATAGAACCGAGTCAGCCATCGTGATGTACACCGCGACAACCGTCATCGGGATCGTCATCAGAAAGCTGTACAGCATCTGGCCCGGATACGCGAGACGCGGCAGCTCTGGCAGCTGGCTCATGAGAGGCCACCACATCATCACTGCCGCCACCATGAACATCAAATGCTCGGCGATGTGGATGTCGTGATTGTCCATCGCCGCGTTGTAGAAGACCGGCAGATGCCAGAGAGCAATCACGAGATTGAAGATCGCGAAGCAGACGATCGGTTTCGTCAGCTTGCGTGCGATCGCAGAGATGATGCGGTTGCCGAGAAGCGGACGCAGCATCCACCCCGGAATTCCAGCGAGAAACAAGGGAGGCATCGCCATGGTGAGCATGAGATGCTGCACCATATGGCCGCTGAACAGATAGTTGTCGCTGAGATCGTGGATTGGGCCGTTGAGCGCCGAGAAAATCACGAAGAGCGCGGCGAAGAATGAAAGCTTTCGCCATCCGCTCAGAGGTTGTTCGTGATTCGCCTCGCGGGCGCGCCAGAGGTACAGCGCGCCCAACGCAGCCAATCCGATGACGGTGCTCGGGTGAATCGACCATTGCAGCCAGCTGAACTGACTGAATGGATGCAGAAGGGCGAACACCATCATCGAGGCATTACCTGCCCGGTCCGAACCTCGCGACGAGCTGTCCGAAGAGGAAAAGCAGCGCGATCAACGTTGTCGCCGCGATGATCAGCGGTCCGGTGAACAGCGCGCGGAAAAGCTTGTGATCGTACTTGAGGTGCATGTAGAACATCACGACGATCGCGAACTTCACGGCCGACATGATCAGCAGTAGCGGTACGAATGCGCGCGATGCGACGAAAGACGGGATGTAGTACGCCCAGACTTCAGCGACCGTGATGAGCGTGAGGATGAGTGCAATCTTCCAGTATATCGACCATCCTGGATGGTGATGAATCTCACCACTCACATGCGCTTCGCTGTCTACCGTTTCGGTATGTGTCGGTTCGTGTGCCATCTCAGCCTTACTTGATCAGGTAAACGAGAGTGAAGATCGCGATCCACACTACGTCGACGAAGTGCCAGTACAGCGCAGCGATGTCGACGTTGAGTGCATCGGACGGGCCAAGCCCGCGGCGATAATCGATCGCGAGCAGCGTCAGCAGCCAGAGTACGCCGGCCGTAACGTGCGCGCCGTGGAAACCGGTGAGCGTAAAGAACGACGAGCCGAACAGGTTAGTGCGAATCGTCAGGCCTTCATGCACGAACGATGTGAACTCGAACGCCTGGAAGCCGAGGAACGTCGTACCGAGGAGCGCCGTCATCCACAGCCAGAGCTTCGACGATCCGAGAATCTTCTCGCCCCGCGTGCGCTTCGGAACGTTCTTGTTCTGAACGGCGGCGAGAGCGAGCACCATCGCCAGCGACGACATGAGGAGAACGAATGTCGAAGCGGATGTAACGGGAATGTTGAGAATCGGCTTGAATGTCTCACCGCTCGGGCTGACCCAGACTTCATGCGGATAAGGACCGACGATGCTGCGCCCTTTGTAGATCAGGTATGTCGAGATCAGTGAAACGAAAAGCATGCACTCCGAGCCGATGAAGGCCCAGATCGCAATCTTTCTCGAGTCGAGTCCGGTGCTTGTGTAGTGTCCTGCGGCTGGTGCTGACATGGCTTAGTGGTGCTCCGGCTCGAGCGGGCTCAGGAGCCAGCTGTAAAGTGATAGAACCATCGCTCCTGCTCCGATGAAGAGCAGAGCCTTGCTGGTGATCAGGCCGCAGAACATGAGCACCATCGAGCCCGCGACCATCATCGGCTTTATCGTGCTGTATGGAAGCACGATGTGAAGCTCTTCGGCGGTCTTTCCTTCCTGCGAATTGATCCGCGCGCTTTCCTTGTCGACGTCGGTGCCTTCCCACAGCGGATATCGCGAAGTTACCGTCGGAAGAACCGCGAAGTTGTACTCGGGCGGTGGAGATGGAATCGTCCACTCGAGCGTGCCTGCTCCCCATGGATTCGAGCCCGCGATCGCGCCCGACTTGCGGCTCTTGAAGAAGTTGTAGACAAAGAACAGAGTAGCGACCACGAGCATGTAGGCGCCGATGCTCGAGATCAGGTTGAAAGTGTCCCAGCCCTGGCCCGAGTCGTACGTGTAGATCCGGCGCGGCATGCCGAGCATTCCGGAGAAATGCATCGGGAAGAACGTGAGGTTCATCGCGATGAAATTGAGCCAGAAGTGAA
>JBDTNA010000281.1:0-4684 GCA_039933985.1 Gemmatimonadales bacterium
TAGCGCGAATACATGCGGAACACTTCAGCCGCGAATAGCGTCGCCTCATCTCCGTAGCGCGCCACGACCTGAACACCAATCGGCAGGTTCTCCGCATTCCAGAATAACGGGACCGACATTCCGGGCTGGCCAGTGACGTTGAACAGCGGCGGGTAGGGAATCACATCGAAGATCTTCTCCGCCGCCTGCTCCAGCGCTCCCAGTAGCTTCAGCGCGCTGCCTGCGCGCAGTCTTCCGAGAACCTTGAGAAGCGCGCGCTCGTGTGCAGGCGGCTGAAGAGATCCAGTCGGGAACGGAGGAACCGAGAGCGTCGGAGTGAGCAGGACATCGTAGCCCGTGAAAAATTCCCCAACCAGTCGCGACGCTCTGCGCAGATAACGCTCGGCTTTTACAAACGCGCCCGCGCTGAGCTCCCCGCCGAGGAGGTTGAGAGCCCATGTCGTGAATTCGACGTTGTCGGGCCCCGGTGTCCGGCCAGTCATCCGCTTTGCCTCGAGGAGATCCGCTTTGAGCTCACCGCATACGACCGTGAGGAATGCGCGATTGAATTGTTCGCGATCGACCGGCGGCGCTGCCTCGATCAAATCGTGTCCGAGCGATTCGAGGAGCGACACAGCGTCGGCCAGTGCAGCTTTACAGTCGTCATGAACGGTGTGACCCAGCAACGGCTTGCTCGTGAATGCAATTCGAAGTCGTCCCGGATCGGCGCCAACCTCCGACAGAAATGGCCGGTCCGGAGGAGTTACGTAGTACGGCGATCCAACTTCAGGACCTGAAATCGCGTCGAGCATTGCGGCACTGTCGCGAACCGATCTCGTAAGAGAATGTTCGACGACGGCTCCCTGCCAGATCTCGCCGGCGATCGGACCAACAGGCGTCCGTCCGCGCGTGGGTTTCAATCCAAACAACCCGCAGCATGATGCCGGGATTCGAATCGATCCCCCGCCGTCACCGCCGCCGGCCCATGGCACCATGCCGCTCGCAACCGCAGCAGCGGATCCGCCCGATGAGCCACCGGTAGTGCGGGACGTGTCCCACGGATTTCTGGTCGGACCAAACAGCTCTGGTTCCGTATAAGGGGTGAGGCCAAACTCGGGTGTATTCGTTTTTCCGACGACAATCAAACCCGCACGTCTGTAGCGCCGCACAATTTCCGTGTCGTGTGGTGGCACCCACCCCTGATAGAGACGGCTCCCGCTCGCAATGGGCTCGCCTGCGTACCATGAAAGGAGATCTTTCAGCATGAACGGCACGCCGTGAAACGGACCGTCGCCCGCCGGACGATCTGCTTGCTTCAACGCAGCGTCGAACATCTTGTGAACAACTGCATTGATTCGCGGGTTGAGCGATTCAATGCGCTCGATCGCGGCGGCAACCAGCTCGCGCGGTGAGACATCACCGCTTCGAACCATTGCTGCGAGAGCGATTCCGTCGTGTGACGAGTAGTCGTTCATTGGCAATGGAGGATACGACGCTTGAGATAGAAGCGCCACGGGCGTCCTTCTTGCCTTTCCAGAGGGTATGCGCACACGCCTTGCACTCGCAGTTCTCATCGGATTCATCCTGCTCACCGGAATGGCGGCAGGAGCATTCGGATGGTACGGCTACCGGGTATACACCGAGTTAACTCCCGGGTCGTGGCGGGCGCCGACTGAAATCCTCGATCGCAATGGACGCACGCTCGTCTCTCTCTATGGTAGCGAATGGAGGGTCGCCGAGCCGGTTGTGCTGTCCGATCTTCCCGCTTACGTGCCAAATGCCTTTCTCGCGGCGGAAGATTCCAGATTTCGAAGCCATCTCGGAATCGATCCAATTGGTGTAGGCCGCGCGGCCGTCTCCAACATTGCCGCGGGCGGCGTAACTGAAGGTGGAAGTACGATCACTCAGCAGCTCGCCAAGACCCGCTTTCTCTCGAACAAGCGAACGTTCTCGCGCAAAGCGCTCGAAGCGGGACTCGCCCTAATGATCGAGATGCGTCTCTCCAAAGACGAAATTCTCGAAGCCTATCTCAACGAAGTCTATCTCGGACATCGAGACGGCCGCGAAGTGCGCGGGCTCGGAGAGGCGGCTCGCGTGTATTTCGGCACGACCGCACAAAAACTCACGCCGGCAGAGGTCGCCGTGATCGCGGGAATGATTCGCGCGCCGAATCGCGACAATCCCGATGACCGGCTCAAGATCGCAAAGGAAAGGCGCGACGCAGTGCTCGGTGTCATGCTTCAGAAGAAATGGATCAATCAGGCCGAGCGCGATCAGGCTGTCGCGTCGAGCGCCGAGTTCGATCCAGGGTCTCGAAGGCTGCGACCGTATCCATATCTCATTGCAGCCATTCGCCAGGAGTTCATCGACAAGGTCGGTGCGCGTCGTCTTAACATGGGTGGTGTCAAGATCTACACTGCAGTCGATCAAGGAATGCAGGTTGCCGCGGAAGCAGCAGTGCGTGGCGGAACGCAGCGGCTTCGAGGCGGACACGCATGGCTTCGCAGAAAGAAACCTCTGCAAGGAGCACTGCTGAGCGTCGAGCCGGCGTCTGGCGGAATCCGTGCCCTTGTCGGCGGCTCCGATTTTACACGATCTCAATTCGATCGCACCCGCAACATGAAGCGTCAGCCCGGGTCGGCCGCCAAACCGTTTACGTATGCGGCGGCGATAGAATCTCGCGCAATTACTCCATCGACGATCATTGAGGACGCGCCGGTCCAGATACAGCTTGCAAGCAACCGCAAGTGGGCACCGAAGAACTACGATCAACAATTTCGCGGGGCGGTGACAGTACGCGAGGCGTTCGAGAAATCTCTGAATGTTCCCGCAGTAAAGGTTGCGATGCAGGTAGGAGTCGATCGAGTGCGTTCGGTCTGGAGAAACGTCGGTCTCACCGCTGTTTCCGAGACGCCGGCGATTGCGCTCGGTGTTGACGTCGTTTCGATGCGTGATCTCGTTTCCGCTTACAGTGCCTTCCCCAATCTCGGCACGCGGATCGAGCCGCACATCATCGAGAAGGTTCACGCGTCAAATGGCGATGAGCTGTTTGTGTACGAAGCGCAGCGCAGCGAAGTGATGGACCCGGCGGTCGCCTACGTCATGCATTCGTTGATGCGCGGCGTAGTGATGAGAGGCACCGCGGCCAGTCTCAATCAGGCGGGACTCGGTTATGTCGCCGGAAAGACAGGAACGACAAGCAACTACAGAGATGCGTGGTTCGTCGGGTACGCGCCCGACCTTCTCACTGCGGTGTGGGTCGGCTTCGATGACGGAACGCCTTTGCGAATGTCATCGGGAGAGGCGGCTGTGCCTGTGTGGGCTGAGTATATGAAACGCGTACCTCACTCGCATGGTGACTTGCGTCCGCCGAACGGTGTGATCGTGGTGGACGTCGATATTGCCACAGGGCGCGTATGGCAACCGTCGTGCGGGCCGCGCGTTGCTGAAGTCTTTCTCGCGGGAACAGAGCCCCGGGAGCCCTGTGGTGGCGCCTTCGACTACGGTCAGTTGATGGCGGCGTTCGAAGAGCCGCCAATGATGATGGACACGATGTCGACGTCGATGCCAATGGAAGGCGAGACGCAAATCGTGGTCGATCCCGATGCGGTCGATGTCTCGGAAGCTGACACGACGGAAGTTGATTCGGTCGAAGTAGCGCCAGTGATGCCCCCGAAGCCGGAGGTCAGACCGAAACCGTTGCCTCCGCCGCCACCGCCGCCTCCACCAACTCCTGTGGAGCCGCCGCCGACGGCACCACCACCACCACCGCCGCCGCCATCCAAAGACGATTCGCTCGTTGTGATAGCGCGGCGGTAGAGATCGCTATTTGCGTCGCACGTAGCGGCCGTCGAAAGGAACACTCCACGTCTTGCCGTCATCGTTCGATGCCTCGAACGTCTGGCGAACGGTGTCTGCAGAAATCCTTGTGAACGTCAGCTTTTGCAGAACACGCTGATTGTTCGGGCCAAGCGTCCATCCTTCGAAGCGCATCGCGCCGTCCTTGAATTCTCCGGCGTAATCGAGCGATCCACCGCCATCGGCCATCCACACCTGGCGCCACTTGAGACGATTGGTGTCGTAGAAGTTGAAGCTCTTGCCGTTTCCTCCGCCGGTACCTGTCCATTCCTCGAGGACGATGCAGTGCTCGAGAATCGGATGCACGCTGTTGCGTCCCGCTGCCGCCGGCGGCGCGCCCGGCTGCTGCCACGGATTCACATCCCATTCGCCAATCCAGAAATCGAACTCGTGTGCCTGCGGCATTGCGCGGCATGGATAGCGAGCTCCCTCCAGTCGGGCGAGCATTTGCGTGAATGCGGGCTCGCTTCGTACAGCATCGAGGTCGGGCTGCGGGACTACCATGCCAAGACCCAGGCCGAGTGCCTCGGCTTTTGTCAGGTGTTCCAGTGAGCGAGTCTTGTCGCCCTTCAGGGCGTAGACGCGCGCGAGCCTGTACTCCGACCCGAGTGGCTGAAACTTCAGCTCTGCCGTTCGAGCGAATGATCCCAGCGCGTCGTCGTATTTCTTGAGAGCCTGCTGCGCCATACCCAGGCGGAACAACGCCATTCCATTTGTGGGGTTGCGCTTGATTACACCTCCATATGCCTCGAGCATCACCGGCCAATCGCTGCGCGCGAATGCTGAATCGCCGCGCGGGGATGTTGTCGATGCTGCAGGAGTTTGCGCGGAAGAACGCGATGCAACG
>JBDTNA010000282.1:0-4670 GCA_039933985.1 Gemmatimonadales bacterium
GCAATCACACTGCGACTCACCTTCTGCATGCAGCGCTTCGAAGCGTGCTCGGGGATCACGTGCATCAGGCCGGATCGCTCGTCGCTCCGGACCGGCTTCGCTTCGACTTCGCGCATCACGGTCCGATGACGGATCGAGAGGTGCAGGAAGTCGAGGACATCGTGAACCGCGGAATTCTAGCCGCGGTTCCGCTCGACGTTCAGGAGAAAGCATACGCTGACGCGGTGGCCGGCGGAGCGATGCACCTGTTCGGTGAGAAATACGGCGACGTCGTTCGCGTCGTATCCGTGCCCGGAATCTCGGCGGAGCTGTGCGGTGGGACTCACGTGCGCAATACCGCCGAGATCACGCTGTTCCAGATCGTGAGCGAGACCGGTGTTGCTGCCGGGGTTCGGCGCATTGAAGCGGTGACGGGACCTCGCGCCTACGAGCTCGTGAACGAGAGACATCGCACGCTTCAGAAGATTGCAGGCATGCTTCGCTCTTCTCCTGCGGGTGCGGTTAAGCGTCTCGAGTCGCTGCTCGAAGAGCGGCGCATGCTCGAGAAGCGAGTCGACGAGGCGGTAAGGAGCGGGGGGTCGAGCGGCGTTCAGCAGCTGATCGATCGCGCGATGAAAGTGGATGGAGTGACGGTCGTCTCCGCAGCCGTTCCGGCTGTCGACATGAAATCGCTTCAGGCACTGGGCGACGCGCTCCGCGAAAAGATGGAAAGCGGCGTTGCGGTTTTGTCAGCGTCATTCGATGACGGGAAAAATTCACTGCTCGGAATCGTCACTGACGATCTGCGCGAGCGTGGACTTCGCGCGGACACGATCATTCGGGATGTCGCCGCTGTTGCCGGTGGTCGTGGCGGAGGGAAGCCGCACATGGCGCAGGCAGGTGTCCCCGACGCGGGCAAGCTTCCCGATGCGCTTGCGGCAGTTGCCGGAGTGGTGCAGGCGCACCTGGTGCGCTGAGCCGGAGTGCCGAAAACAGGGGAAACGATTCGGTTGACAGAATGGATCCGGACGCGAGTCCCCCCGCCTCCGGAGGCGCTGTCGCAGCGCTTTAGTGAAATCCTCGGCGACGCCGTCGCGGATTCGATCGCGTCACTTCCGGGGTCGCTGATCGACAGCGCAGCAAACCTGCTCACTCACGTCGGCAATGATCGCTCGGCCGCAACCGACCTTCTCGTCGCCGACGCGCTCATTACATATGCGATGGAGGCCGCGGCAGAATACTCGCTGGATGTCGAAGCGATCGCCGAGAGAGCCGCTTACACGCTTGCAACGGTTGCCAGTCGCGGTGCGCAAGTATGAGGCTTGTTCCCTGTGATCTCTGCCTGCTCTGCGGCCTGACCACCCGAGCGAATCCCGCCCTGTGATCGGAAATCAGTCAACATGATTGTAATTCTTTTCACCGGTGGCACTATCGCCATGCGGAACGATCCCGGCGGCGGGGGCGCTGCTCCGGCACTGACGTCGAAGGAGATTCTCGACGCGACGCGCGGGATCGAAGAGATCACCGGAGTCGAGACCGAGGAATGGGGCTCATTTCCCGGTCCGCACATGACCGTCGAGCGAATGTGGCAGCTGCGGAATCGCATTCGCGAGCACCTCGCGAGGCCCGAAGTTACTGGAGTCGTCGTCACGCACGGAACCGATACGCTCGAGGAAACGGCTTACCTCGTCGCGCGGTCACTCCCGCGAAACAAGCCGATCGTGTTCACAGGCGCGATGCGAACTGTCAGCGATCTCGGCTGGGACGGTCCGGCGAATCTTCTCGAAGCGGTGAGAGTCGCCGCGAGTCCTGAAACGCGCGGATTTGGAGCGATGGTGGTGATCAGCGGTCAGATCTTCACTGCGCTCGATGTCACCAAAGCGAACACGCACCTTCTCGATGCCTTTGAAAGCCCCGGCTTTGGACCACTTGGGGTACTGGACGAAGGCGAGCTGGTCGTTCACCGCGAAATGCCGCCGATGCCGCCGATCGTGAATCCGAAATCGCTCGGCGTTCCGGTAGACATCATCTTCGTCGCGGCAGGCTCCGATGCCCGGTTGCTCGATGCATCACGCGAAGTCGCGTGCGGCGTCGTTATCGCCGCGATGGGACGAGGGAACGTTCCTCCGGATCTGGTTCCGGCGATCGAGCGATGGATAGCCGACAACAAGCCAGTGGTTCTCACATCGCGCACTGAGCGGGGCCGGGTGGGACACACGTACGGCTACGCGGGTGGCGGTAAGCGACTCGAGGAGCTCGGGGTCATCCTCGCGGGTTCGCGCCGGCCGCAGCAGGCACGCATCGATCTCATGCTCGCGCTCGGCAAGAAAATGCCGATGTCGGACATTCGATCGGTGTTCAGGAACAGCGTATGAGCAGGAAACTGTCGCCGCCTCCTGCCGTTCTCAAGATTGCCCGCACGCTCGAGAAAGCCGGCTACGAAACGTGGTGCGTCGGCGGTGCAGTACGTGATGCGCTTCTCGGGCATGCCCATCTCGACTGGGATCTGGCGACAGCGGCACGCCCGGAACGAATCCGGAATCTGTTTCCGCGGACCGTTCCGGTGGGAATCAAGTTCGGAACTATCGGCGTTCTCGATGAGCACGGCGTGCTGCATGAGGTGACTACTTTCCGCCGCGACGTGAAGACGGACGGGCGGCACGCTGAGGTCGAGTTCGGCGCGACTCTGGATGAAGATCTCGCGCGTCGTGACTACACGATTAACGCGATTGCGTATTCGCCGAGCAGGAAGGAGATCAGTGATCCGTTCGAGGGACGCGTCGATCTGGAAAAGGGAATCGTCAGGGCGGTCGGCGATCCCGAGGAGCGAATGCGCGAGGATCGCCTTCGCGCGCTCAGGGCGATGCGTTTCGCCGCGCGATTCGGATTCGAAATCGATCCTGCGACCTGGCAGGCAATCGTTCACAGCGCAGCGCATCTCGGCAGGCTTTCAGCGGAGCGCGTGAAGCAGGAGATCGAGAAGACGATGGAACAGGTGGCTCAGCCCAGTCGCGCATTCCAGATGTGGGAGGACAGTGGAGCGTTTGGAACGCTCATTCCACATCTCGCGAATGCAACCGCGGTGGATCTGGCCACCATCGACAAACTGTCGCAGCCGGGACTTCCAACCCGACCGGGCCGGCGCATGATGAGAATGATTGCGCTGTTTGCGGCAGCTCCCCCCGGGACGGTTCTCACGACGTTGCGCGATTTGCGTTTTTCCAACGCTGATGCGGCGTGGGTTTCGTCGATAGTCACGCGCTGGAACGCCATGGCCGCGGAAATGAGGTTTGCGATGGTCTCGCCCGATCCGCCATCGGATGCCGTGCTTCGACGATGGGCTGCATTGGCGGGTCGCACGCAATTTGCCTCCGTGTTGAGGCTTGGCGGCGCGCGATGGGCAGCTGACCGCGACGCCGGAATCGATGCCCCGTCGGCGAGCCGGGTATCGTCGGTTTACCGCCGGGCGATTCGCATCGCCTATCGCGATCCGATTGAAGTGGGTGACCTCGCCGTGAACGGACGTGATCTGGAGAAGGCCGGGCTCACTGGCCCGGCGGTTGGTCAGACGTTACGCACGCTGCTGGAATCGGTTATTAATGACCCCGCGTCGAATTCGCGCGAGATGCTCCTGAAGAGCGTCGAGCAAATGCGATTGACGTTGGACGACCAATCTTGACCCTGGCCCGACACTGAATGCTCTTTCGCGGCAGAAATCCCGATGCGACGGTCTGGAAGCGTTTTCGGTCCGGCGTCGACGGCTTCACCTTCGATAGAAAGGACGAAGTTTACGAGGCGTACGTCGGAGCTAACGCCGAGCGTGTCGTGGATCTTTTCTATACGCTGAGTGAGCAGCTGGCGCCGGCGATCGACACTGCTCTCTCCGACCTTCGATCCGAGACGACGTGGAACGGCGAAAGCATCGCGCTTCCCGATGTGCGCGATGCAGTTGCTCGCCTCAAGGTTCCGCTTGCCACGTATGGTGGCGTAGAGTTTTCGCTTTACACTCCCGATGACCAGCTGACGCTCACTCCGCAGCTCGAGCTGTTCATCTACGCTCGATCCGATCGCTGGCTCTATCTGCTTCAGGGCAAGGGTCTGGAGGAGAAAGCAGCTCTCGCTGATCGCACGTGGCGCTCGCAGGGATGGGATCGCGCACCCGCGCCGACGCTTTCGGCAGCCATCGCAGCAGCAGCTGACCGGCTCTCGCTGACGCGAGGGTAAGTGAATCGTACGGCCGTCGCGTACACGCTGATCGCGGCCGCGGCGAATATTGCGGGAGCAGCGGCCGTTACATCACGCTCGCGATGGAGTGTGCCCGCTCTGGAGAAGATGGTTGCGCTCTCGGCGGGATTTATGGTGTCGGTCGCGATTCTCGATCTCGCGCCTGAGGCGATCAATCAGCACGGCGCGTCTGCCGCGCCGCTGATTCTTCTCGGCTTTCTTCTCGTTCATCTGACTCAGCACACTCTCGTTCCGCATTTCCATTTCGGCGAGGAGGTGCACGAGGTCACCCGCGCGGTGAGCATGTCCGCGCTTGCCGGACTTCTGCTTCACACGTTCGTGGACGGTGTCGCGATTGCGAGCAGCTTCGAGGTGCGCGCGTCGCTTGGGCTGATCGTTTTTGGTGCGATTCTTCTTCATAAGCTTCCTGAAGGTCTCGCGATATCGAGTCTCTTCCTTGCTTCGGG
>JBDTNA010000283.1:0-4659 GCA_039933985.1 Gemmatimonadales bacterium
GATATTCGAGACGGCTGTCCGCGCTTCCCGGCGAGGAATCGACGTGCAACCGGAGATCATGGTACCACTTGTTTCCACGCTCGCTGAGTTCGATAACCAGCGCGCGATCCTGGAAACGGCCGCCGACCAGGTTCTTGGGGCGATGGGGGAACAGGTCAACTACCTCATCGGTACAATGATCGAGTTGCCCCGCGCCGCGCTTACGGCGGATGAGATCGCCACCAGCGCGGAATTCTTTTCGTTCGGAACGAATGACCTCACGCAGACAACGTACGGCCTCAGCAGAGACGACGCGGGACGCTTCCTCCCGTCGTATATCGACCGTGGAATTTTTGCTGACGATCCGTTCCAGGTTCTCGACTCTCGCGGGGTCGGCCGCCTGATTCGCATCGCTGTCGAAGACGGTCGCCGCGTGCGTCCCGGTCTCAAGATCGGGATCTGCGGGGAACACGGCGGGGAGGCGAAATCCGTCGCCTTGTGTCACGACATGGGCTTCGACTATGTCTCCTGCTCACCCTTTCGCGTACCAATAGCCAGACTTGCCGCTGCTCATGCCGCTCTCAACGCGTCGTAACAACCTGGCGCGTGCCATAGACCTCACCCCCGCCGCGGCGCTTCCACGTGTCGCGGCTGGTTTCGCACGTCCCCTTCGCATCGCGCTCGTTACCGAGTACTACTATCCGCATCTCGGCGGCATCTGCGAACACGTTCACTTTTTCGCGCGCGAAGCTCGCCGTCTCGGGCATCACGTCGATATCATCACTTCGAACATCGAAGGCGCTGTCGCCGAGCCTCATGTCATTCGAATAGGAAGAAGCCAGCCGATCTACTTCAACGGATCGCAGGCGCGCATGACTCTGGGTCTCGGGCTTGGCAAGCAGCTCAAGCAGGTTTTCAAGCGCGGCAAATACGACATCGTTCACGTGCATTCACCATTGAGTCCCTGGCTTCCGGTGCTCGCAATCGATGCCGCCGACTGTCCGGTGATTGGAACTTTCCATACGTACTTCGACAAGTCGAATCTGTACGGTCTCACTCGCAAGTGGCTTCAGGGCAAGCTCGACCGCATGGCCGCCGCGGTTGCGGTGTCGCATTCGACGACGATTGCTCTCAACCGATACTTCGAGGCGAACTGGACGATCGTTCCCAATGGAATCGATCTCGATCTATTCAATCCTCACGTTGCGCCGCCTCCGGGCGTTCGCAAGGACGTGCCGGTCATTCTCTTCCTCGGCCGCTTCGATCCGCGAAACGGTCTCATCACTTTGATCGAGGCTTTCAAGAAGATCAAAGGGCCAAATCGCGAGGCGCAGGTAGTTGTTGTCGGCGACGGCCCGCTGCGCAATCACTATTACAAGGCAGCCGGCGGCGATCCGGACATCACTTTCGTCGGCGCGGTGCTTGGCGCCCGACCGAGCTACTATGCGCACAGCTCGATGTATGCGTGTCCTACAACGAAGGCATCCTTCGGAATAACGCTGCTGGAGTCGATGGCGTGCGAGACACCTGTCGTGTGCTCCGATATCCTTGGATTCCGCGACGTGGTGAAGCACGAGCGTGAAGCATTGATGTTCCCGTGCGGTGATGTCGACGCACTTGCGGACGATCTGGTCCGTCTTCTCGACGACGAGACACTGCGCGCGCGCCTGGGCAAAGCAGGCCGGCAGAACGCGCAGAAGTACGGGTGGCCGACCGTGACGAGCGCAATTCTCGACGTGTATGCGGGCGCGCTGGGCCATAGCCGGGTCACAGTGTGATTTTCCCGGTGGCAGCCGTCGGTGTTTCGATCCTCGGCGGAATCGTTCACGGTGCGTTCCATCGGAACAGCAAAGTGTTCGGGCCGGTTCTCGGACATCTTCCTTCAAGCCGCCGGGAAGTCTCGCTCACCTTCGACGACGGCCCCAATCCGGACGCGACGCCTCGTATTCTCGACACACTTGCGGAGTTCGGTGTGCGTGCGACGTTCTTCATTCTTGGAGCGCATGCGGAGCGGTGGCCGGAGCTGGTTCATCGCGTGGTGGCCGAAGGTCACCAGATCGGCAATCACGGATATTTCCATCGAAAGCTTCATCTGAAGTCGCCGTTCTACGTGAAGCGCGACTTGACTCTGGGAAAACGCGCGATCGAGCGCGCCGGCGCGCATGCACCGCGATTCTTCCGCGCACCGCATGGGTTTCGCAGTCCATGGGTCTCCGCGATTGCCGGCTCGATGGGCGAGCGCACAGTTGGATGGTCGCTCGGTGTGTGGGACAGCGATCGGCCGGGTGTAGACGCGATCGTAGCGCGCACGCTCGAAGGAACCAGGCCCGGCTCGATCATTCTTCTCCATGACGGCGACGGATACAACGCAAACGGAGATCGCATGCAGACTGCGGCGGCGTTGCCCGGAATCATCACAGGCCTTCGCGATCGCGGATTCGAGTTCGTAACGCTCCCCGCGCAGTGAACCCGAAACTCTCGCGCGCGCTGAGATGGATTCTCACGGCCGCGATTGTTGTCTTTCTGGTGATCTTTGCGAGGACCATCGACTGGACGGCCGCGTGGCATTCCATCCGAAATGCCTCGCTTCCGCTGCTCGCGGCCGCAATCGCAGTCAATTTCCTGTCGGTCGTCGCGAAGGGCGTACGGTGGTGGTTGTTTCTCAAACCGGCCGGAGCGCCGTCGCTCCCGCTTGCAATTCGCGCGACGATTGCGGGCGCGGGATTGAACAACGTGCTTGTTGCGAATGGAGGCGATGCGGCGCGAGTTGTATTCGTGTCACGCGCGACGGGTGTTCCGAGCTCGACTGCATTCGCGACGCTCGCTCTCGAGAGGATGTTCGACCCCGTCGGCTTCATGGTCCTTCTCGTCTATGGAGTGATTGCGTTCTCCCTGCCGCCGTCGCTCGAGCGGTGGCGACATCCGGCGGAGATTGCGCTGGTCGTGGTTCTTGGTCTGCTGGTGTGGTTTGTCTACGCGTCGCGCCACGCGAAGCCTGAGGATGCAGTCGCCGTCGATAAGAAACCGACTGGCCTCTGGGGAAAGGTCAAATCGTTTTTCACGCGGTTTGCCGCGAGTGCCCGAATGCTCGCGAGTGGACCACGCTTCGTTGGCGCACTCGTTCTATCCATGATCGCGTGGGTGCTGCAGGTCTACACGTTTCGGCTTGCGGCGGAGGCGGCGCATGTCGCTATTCCGGCAGCGGGAACTCTCGCTGCACTGCTCGCGATCAACCTTGGACTTCTCATACGCGCGACTCCGGGCAACGTCGGATTCTTCCAGTTTGTTTTCGCGCTCGCCACTGCGCCATTTGGTGTGCCGCGCAACGACGCGATTGCGGTGTCGCTTCTGATTCAGACCCTGCAGATACTTCCGGTCACATTGCTCGGCGTCGCTCTTGCGCCCGAGTTCATCTTCAAGCGTCGCGCAGGAAAGCCAGAAACTCAGCAGGACTTCTCGTAAGGCCGGAGAAGGTTCGAATGGTCCTGCCGTTCGCGTCGACGATCGCATACAGCGGAAGCGCAACAGTTCCGAATCGGTCCTCCTGGAACTGCTGTTGTTTCTCGTAGATCTCTCCGTCACCGTCAGTCCAAAGACGGCTCAACACATACTTCGACAGCGCTTCGGCCACCTCCGGTCGTGAGAACATGTTCGCCTCCATCCACCGGCAGTTGGTGCAGGTATATCCGGTAAAATCGATGAAGACGAGCTTATGTGATTGGGCCGCCAGCTGAAGTGCCTTCTGTTGGTCATTCACAATCCATGTCATTTCGGGAATCGGTGCTCCCCGCGCGACGAGCCCGATGTCCGACGGCGGAAGGAACGCTTCGATCTCTCCGAGTGATCTGCCGCGCGCGCCGTTCGAAAGCCAGAGTGCGACAGCGCCCGCGGCAAGCGATGGAATCCACGGGACGAATCTTCTGCTGTTCAGCCCACGGCCGAGATAAACCGCTGCGATGAGAGCGATGATCGTCCACGTGACGAGAGTCAGCTCGCGAGTGATAAACGTCGACCCCCAGACAAGTCCGGCGTTCGAGAAAAACTTGAGTGCGGCTGCTATCTCGAACAGTCCGACGATCACCTTTACATCTTTCAGCCAGCCACCGGCGCGAGGTAGTGATGCGGTCCAGTGCGGCACCAGCGCGAGAAGAAAGAACGGCGCGGCGAACACCGTCGAGAAAACCGCCATTCCGGCGAGTGGCTGTTGCCAGTCCCCTCTCGCAGCAGATACCAGGAGTGGACCGACGAACGGGGCGGTGCACGTGAATGACGCGAGCGTGAACACGAATCCCATCAGCACGGAACCGATCGCCTTTCCCGAGCGCTGGCGCGCAGATGCGTCGGCGCGATTCAGCAGGCTGTTGGAGAAAGGAAGCGGAAGGTCGTAGAGACCGAGCAGGCTCAGCGCAAATGCAAGGAACGCAATTCCAATGACGATGTTGACCCATGGATCCGCAGCGAATCGCGATAGTCCGGCTGCGCCGATGAGAAGCGCGAGTCCGAGACCGAGAGCTGTGAACGTAAGAATGATTCCCGCCGCGAACAGCAGCGCGTGCCGGAGAACATGCGAGCTGCTTCGACCGGGTCCGGCACTGAAGTATGCGACGGTGATCGGAATCATCGGGAAGACGCATGGCGTAAGCAGTGACAGAGCGCCTGTCAGAGCAGCAAGCCATAGAA
>JBDTNA010000284.1:0-4657 GCA_039933985.1 Gemmatimonadales bacterium
TCGTCCACCTGCACCGAGTGATCGATGACGAGATCGACTGGCTGGAGCGGATTGATCTTTTTCGCGTCGCCGCCAAGGCGAGCGAGTGCATCGCGCATCGCGGCGAGATCGACGACTGCGGGAACTCCGGTGAAATCCTGGAGGAGTACTCTCGCTGTTCTGAAAGCGATCTCTTTTTCCTGTTTACCCTTCACATCCCAGCTCGCGAGACCCTCGATGTCGCTTTTCTTGACGAACTTTCCGTCTTCGTTACGAAGGAGGTTTTCAAGGAGGATTTTGAGGCTGAAGGGGAGCTTCGCCGACCTTCCGCCCGATGGGGAATCGAGGGAGTCGAGGCGATAGACGGTGTACTTGCGCCCCCCGGCCTCGAGCGTGGACCGGCTTCCGAAGGAATTCGGGTGTGTCATGGTGTCTTTCTCTGGAACAGGCCGCGCCGTGCGCTGGCCGGTTTGCTCTGAGCCACTGACGCCCTGGGTTTTGGCGGGTGTCAGGCTGAACTAAATGTAGCGTATTATTGACGCGGTGAGTGACAAAGACCCGAAGGACCGGTCTGCCCCCTCGACCAAACGAAACGCTTCAAAGAGAAGAAAGGGATGCAAAGCATCGAAGAGCTCCGCAGAATAGCAATCGAAGACCCTGAGCTGCCATCGGTCACCACTCCGATGATTCTGCGGCTAGGTGAAGTCGGGCACCTCGGCCTCCAGCGCGCTGTCTGGCGCGAGCTGCGCGGGTCACCAGGATCGCTCGCGGTTACCGGCGCATTCGCGGTCGTTGAGATGGGCCGGCTCTACATCACGAATCAGCGAGTCATTCTCGAGGGCGTAACTGAGCAGCTCTCGCTCGAGTACTCGGAGATCGACGGCGTCGCAGTCTCCGATGGAATGTTGCTGCTTCAGCGAATCGGAAGGCTCGATCCATACCTCGAGCTCAATTCTCCGGCGATGCTCGACGTCGTGCTTCTCTTCATCGAGCGCGCGCGCCGGGGTGGAAGGCCGCTCAAGGAATACCTCGATGACGCAACGCCGCGACCTGCTCAGGCCGCGCCCGGAGTGGAGACAACGAAGAAGACGCCGCCGAAACCCGCCAAGCCCCCATCACCTCCACCGACTCTCGACGAGCTGCTCGCCAAGCTCGAGAAGCTGGTTGGGCTCTCGTCAGTGAAGCTTCAGATCAAGAGCATCGTGAACATGGCGCGCGTGCGAGATATGAGGCGCCAGCAAGGACTGAAGATTCCACCGGCAGGCTATCATATGGTATTCGTCGGTCCGCCAGGAACCGGTAAGACGACGGTAGCGCGCCTACTTGGTCAGATCTTCAACGCGCTCGGTTTGCTGTCGAAGGGGCATCTGGTCGAAGTCGATCGGGCAGAGATGGTCGCCGGATTTGTCGGACAGACGGCGATCAAGACGGACGCGGTCGTGAACGAAGCGCTGGGTGGCGTTCTCTTCATCGACGAAGCGTACAGTCTCGCGCCCGAGGAATCCGGGCAGGACTTCGGTCACGAAGCGATCGAGACTCTGCTCAAGCTGATGGAAGACCATCGCGAGGATCTCGTCGTGATCGCTGCCGGCTACCGCGACAGGATGCGCACGTTCATCGAATCGAATCCGGGCCTTCGCTCGCGCTTCACGCGGTTCATCGACTTTCCCGATTACCAGCCCGCCGAGCTGGTGAAGATTTTCCAGGGGCTCGCGGACGAGGGCGGTTACCAGCTCGCGCCGGCTGCATCTGCGGCGGTGACGAAGCTTCTTACCGAGAAATACCTGACGCGTGGAGTGAATTTCGGAAACGCGCGTATGGTGAGGAACGTGTTCGAGGAATTGCTGGCCGCGCAGGCGAACCGGCTGGCGTCTGTACCAGCGCCGACGAAAGAGAATCTTTGCGGTATCGATGAGGTTGACGTACCGAAATCGGAATCGGAGTAGAACGAGCGTCATCGTTTTTCACCCGCTCTGACCCTTTGAAACTTTCAAACGCTCTGACCCTTTGATCGGCCTAGGCCGTCTCCTGCCGCTCCTGCTTTTCCTCGAGGGTCTGCGCTTCGGTAGACGCAGGCTGGTTCTCCTTCCCGTTGGCTTTCGCCGGCTCCGCATTTATCGCGTATGTCGGACAATGGTGGATGAAGTCTCCATCGGCAGGTGACCAGTCAACGACCGGAATGCGCGGCACCGCCTTCCCCGTCTCATCCATCGCCATCACGTTCGGCGCGAGCGCAACGCACAGCGTACATCCGATGCACTTCTCGCGATCCACCGAGATGCGCATCGATCGTCGCGGAAAAACTCCGGTTTCCGCTTCGAAGCACTGCTCAAGGTGAACGAGAGCTTCCATCGCAGCACGGTAGCCCGCCTCGATCAACTCGTCCGTGTGCGTGAAGCTGAACCAGCCGATATGAGATACCCGTGGCCGAATCAGGATCATCGGCGGGCCGGACCATATCTCGAGTGGCTGGAGCTGCAGCGCATGCATCATCGTTGTCGCAGCGCGCATGTAGATCGCGGTGAAACCCTGGGCTGCAATGTCCTTCTGCGTGATCAACGCGGCGCTTCCCGTGTCAACGGCGATCACCATGTCCATGCCCTGCGACGCGACACCCGTCGGAAGATTGTCTACCACACCGCCATCGACGCAGCTGCGATCTCCGACATCGCCTGGGGGATAGAATCCCGGCAACGCGCACGACGCATATACCGCGTCGACGACGCTCACGTCGCGCAGGCCGGGCAAGCCCCAGACAACCGGTGATCCGCGCTGAAGATCGACGGTGTTCACGAGAAGAGTCGTGTCGAGCTCGTTGAAATTCGCGTCCCCGACAATCGACGCGCACACCTCACGCAGCGGCGCCGCCTGATAAATCGACGGGGCGTGCGTCCGCTCGAGAAGCATGCCCAGCCGATTGAGCCGAAACAGATCGCGGCGCCGAAGCGACTTCGCGTGATCTGTCATATCCTCGGTCGACATCCCGCGGGCCTTCGCCGCGCAGATCAGCGAGCCGATGCTCGTTCCGGCAAGCACTACCGGCTTGATTCCCTTTTCTTCGAGAGCGGCCAGCACGCCGATGTGCGCGAAGCCCTTGAGGCCGCCACCTCCAAGCACCAGCGCGATGTTTCGCGTAGCGCGTTCTCGTTTCTTTGGCTGCGGGCGGATCGCTGGAGGCATTGATTCGGACAAGAGTGCGACACGCTATACTTTTGCAGCCCGCTGCACAACCAGATACTCTCGAGAACGAATTGACTGACACGCTGCTTCAATATCGAAACGAGTTCCCGATCCTCGAGACGACGACCTATCTCGTTTCCAACTCGCTCGGCCCGATGCCGCGGTCGGTTCCCGCGAAGCTTGCCGAGTACGGCGCTGACTGGGGATCGCTCGGTGTAAAGGCATGGGCGCGCGGCTGGTGGGAAATGCCTGTCGATGTCGGCAGCGAGATCGCGCCACTGATGGGCGCCGATGCCGGCGAAGTGGTGATGATGCCGAATGTCACCATCGCTCAGTCAGCTGTTTGCTCCGCAATCGATTTCAGCGCACCGCGCGATACGATCGTGATGACCGACCTCGATTTTCCCTCGGTGCGCTACGCGTATCAGGAGCTCGCCAAACGGTTCGGAGCACGCATCGTCGAGGTGCCTTCCGAAGATGGAATCTCGATCGACCAGGATCAGCTGCTGGCCGCGATCGACGAACGCACGCGACTCGTCGCGATATCGCACGTGCTCTTCAAATCCGCGTTCATCAACGATGCTGACGCGATCTGTGCGCACGCACATCGTATGGGAGCCCTTGTATCTCTCGATGCCTTCCATTCGATCGGCATCGTTCCCGTTGACGTCAAAAAGAGTGGCGTCGATTTCCTCTCGGGCGGCGTGCTCAAGTGGCTCTGCGGCGGCCCTGGCGGATGCTTTCTCTACGTTTCGCCAAAAGTTCGTGACACACTTGCCCCGGCGCTCACCGGATGGCAGGCACATGCACGTCCATTCGCCTTCGAAGAGCGGATGGAATACACACCGGGCGCGTTTCGCTGGCTGAACGGAACGCCCGTCATCCCCGCTCTTTATGCGTGCGCCGAAGGCGCGAAGATCATCAAGAGCGCGGGCGTCGATTCGATCAGGGAAAAAAGCATTCGCCAGACGTCGCGCCTCATCGAGCTCGCTGAAGATCGCGGCTACCGTGTCTTCGCTCCGCGGGATTCGAAGCGCCGAGGCGGAACCGTCGCCATCGACGTGCCACATGGCTACGAAGTCGCGCAGGTTCTCCTCTCGCGCGAGATCCTGGTTGACTATCGGGTAGGGGCGGGAATCAGAGTTGCACCTTATTTCTTCACTCGCGACGACGAGCTCGACACTCTGATCGGGGCTATCGACGAGGCTCTGGAGACTGCGTCATGGGAGCGATTCACCGAGCGGCATCCCGTCGTTACGTGAAAGCGGCGCAGGGCGTCGAGTGTAAGGAAACGATACGCTCACGCCGTTCGAAAAACGGCGCATAATGTGCCTTGAACAAAACAGGTTTCGGATTGTACTATAGGGCAACTCGATCAGTCGGAGGTTGTGACCGCCCATGGCTACCCCGTTTCTGAGTTCCGAGGAGTATGATGAACGAGCGCATCAACTGTACAATGAAGGTCAGTATGATGAAGCGTTGGATGTACTCCGTGAAG
>JBDTNA010000285.1:0-4644 GCA_039933985.1 Gemmatimonadales bacterium
TGCCCGTCGACGCGCAGCGCTGCTGGCTGCCGTACGCGCTTGGGGACAGAAACGCGAATCCGAACGTACCGCCGGATGCTGCCGAGCCGACGGCGTTCCCCTCTGGCTGCGCACTGTGAGGCCCCGAGCAATGACAATCAATTCGATAACCCGGAGAGTGCGCGTGTCGGACAGCATCAAGCTCGGAGTGCTGTGTGTTGCGGCGGCCGCGATTGCCGCGTGCTCGACGACTGACGCTCCTGGCCCACTAGAGCCGACTGGTCCGACCGGACGAGTCCGGCTTGTGAATCTGATAACAGATGCGACGCGAGGGCGCGTGAATGCGAGTCTCGAGGGCCTCGTGTTCACGGTTGACCTTCAGTATGCGCAGGCGGGCCCGGCGAATCTTCCGGCTCCGGCAACGGCGCCATATGCCGCTGTCTATACAGGCAATCGCTCTTTTGTTCTGAAGAGAACGGCTGATACGACGGTGACTGTTGCGACTCTCGCGTTCACTGTCGCTGATGGACAGGATCGCTCGGTGTACGCGATCGGTGGAACGGGTGGAAGTGCTGTGACTGGATTTATCACGACGGATGACAATCCGGCTGCCGCTGCAACCGACACGCGTCTGAGAATCGTGAACATGAGTCCGACTGCGGGTGCAGTAGATGTGTTCGTGACCGCATCTGGTGCTGATCTGGCGACGGCTACACCGCGGGCGTCGGGTGTCGCGTATCAGGGTGCGTCGGCGTACTTCACGGTTGCGCCCGGGACGTATCAGGTGCGGGCGGTGCCGGCGGGTACGGCGCCGGCGAATCGTGCTGGGGCGGTGACGATCACGCTTGCGAGCACGGGTGCGCTTGTGGGTGCGACTGGGCGAACGATTGTGCTCGCTGACAATGCGACGGGTGGTGCACCGCTTCGTGGTTTCGTTATAAGCGATCGATAAGTCAAAACCCAAAAGAATACGGCTCGTAACGATGTAGAGCGGATTGATCGGATGTAGAGCGGATAAACCAACAAAGAAGTTTGATTGATCCGCTCTATATCTGTATCATCCGCTCCACATCGTTACGAGCCGTATTCTTTTGGGTTTTCTATTAAGAAGGCTTCCGCTCGTCTCAACCCTTTTTCTGCCGCGGCGGAGGCGGGCCGCCTGGGCCACCCATTCCTCCTCCGTTCGTGCCACCGATACTGACGTCCGACAAGTCCAGCCCGACGTCGAACCTTCCGGCGTAACCCTGATCCGCCTGCGCGAGCTTCACGAGGAGCGAACCTTTTGACTCGCGGAAGATTCCATCGTCCTGATTCTTTCTGTCGGGCAGGCCTTTGGACGAATACGGGGCCGTCGCGAAGACCTTGTTGTTCTGTGCATCATCGAAGAACAGCTGCGACGTGAAATCATACTGAGTCGTTGCGTCAGTCACCTTCGCTCCGGGCGCCCACGGCGCGCGAATCTTGAAATGGATGTGCACGGCTCGACCCTGATACCACCCCGGATAGATGGTCGTGAACCGCGCGACTCCCTTGTCGTCAGTGATCTGATGCCCGCGAAGGAATTTCTGTCCGACCGTGTTGAACCCGACAGCAGTATCCGCGACGCCCGCATAGACTCCATTCGCATCGCAGTGCCAGACATCGACCATCGCGCCCTTCAACGGAACGCACTGGCCGTTGCTGATCTGACTCACGTTGAACTCGAGTGCGAGCGGCGTACCGGGCTTCGCCGCGCCGCTTGCGGGATCAGTGCGGATGTCCGAACGGTTCAACTGATTGTCGACGAAGTACGGGCCCTCCGTCAGCTCGGGCCTGACCACGCACCCCGGCAGTGCTGTCGCATTCGAGGCCGCTGTTGTCGATGACAATGCAACCGTCGAGGTCGAGTCCACCGCGGCGGCAGAACCGCGACTGCATCCCACTAGTGCCGCAGCGCTCGCGGCGGCCATCAGTCTCAGCGCTTCGCGTCTGTCAAGAACGCGTCCAATCGGCAGGTCATCGTTGTCCATGCTGTCTCCCAGTCTCCAGTCGATTCAAACAGGATCGCGCAAGTCGGGCCGTCCCGAAACGAGCGCAGTTGAATATGTTTTCCAGAACCATGACTCCGAGTCAACGACGAACGATGCGCAACGAGAACCTCAGCGGTAAGGCTTTGATTGCACCTTGATACTGCGCGACGGCCAATCGTCCTCATTGTCGATGTCGAGCCGGACGGCCGTGCAATCCTCGATCGTGACAACGGATGGCGAGGATCGGTCGACGCACTCAGTCATCTCAGGCGCCTGAGAGACGAGCTTGCTGCGTCCACAGGAATGCCGGTGAAATTCAACTGGTTTGTCCGCGCGGATCCTCAGATCGCCGGCACCTGGGGCCGCGCTGACTGGGTGGCCGAGGCATGTCCGGAAATCATTCGGGAGATCGAGAGTCGCGATGACTACCGTGGTATTCACGTGCACACGTGGCGTTGGAGCGACTCGAACAAACTCTGGTTCACCGAATTCCATGATATCGAATGGATCGAGCAGTGTGTTACAACTTCGATTGACGCTTTCCGCAGCATCTTCGGCCACGCTCCGGAGGCGAACAGGTTCGGCGACCGGTGGATCAGCGACGATGCTGTTGGAGTGTTGCGGCGATCCGGCATCCGCATAGATCTCACAGTCGAGCCCGGGCTTCCGGACATGCCGATTCACGACGACCCGAACAGCACGGGCTGGCTTCCCGATTATCGCGGTGCTCCGCGCGAGCCGTACACACCACTCGGCGACGACTTCATGATGGCCGCGCCAACGGCCGATGCAAATGACCTGTGGATGCTTCCGCTGACTACGACTGGCGCTGCCTGGCGACTCGTACGGCGCGCGCCGTACGTCGTCCGCGCCAGCCGCTCACCAAATCTTGTACTGGATCACTCTGCCGTGTGGCGGCACGTTCGCACGACGCTTGACCGACCGTCACACAATCCAGTCGTCATAGCGATGCGTAGCGGAGATTTGAGCAACAGCAAATTTCTGCGAAATTTCCTTCATACAACGGCGGAGCTTGTCAGACACCCGGCCCTCGCCTACTGCGAGTTCACCGCCGCCGATGAAGCTCTCAGGCGCTGGCGCGCTTCGACCCATCGTGCGCCATTCGTCCCGCAATGATCGTGATGTTGTCTTCGCCGCCGGCGTCGAGCGCGTCCTGAAGAAGATCCTCACACACCTGCTTCGAAGACTTGATGTTGATCAGCCGGTCGCGAATCTGATCGTCCGACACGTGGCGAGTGAGGCCGTCGCTGCACATCAGCCCGACGGTCCCCCATGACTGCGGAACCTTCGTCACGCTCGGCGCTGCCTCAGGACCGCCGATCGCGCTCGACAAGACATTCGCCCAGCGCTTGAACGCCGCATCTTCGCGATTGAACAGGCCCTGCTTCACGAATTCCTCAGCCATTGTCTGATCGCGCGACATCTGCACAAGCTCGCCATCGCGAAGTGAATAGCACCTGCTGTCGCCGACCTGCAGCAAGTACGCGTTCGGCCATATCCCGAGCCATAGTGTCAACGTCGTTGCCATACCGTTGAGACTTGGATCCGTCGCCGCTTCGACCGCGATCTCGGCGTGCACTCGGAGGGCGGCTTCTTCCAGTTCATGGATGAAGCGCGAGTCGTCGTTTGGATCACTCGTGTAGTAGCAGTCGAGCGACTCGCTGATATAGCGCGTAACGTGCTCGAGCGTGATGCGGCTGGCTTCCTCGCCCGCTCGCGCGCCACCAACCCCATCGGCGACAAGCGCCAGAAACGCGAGCTGCTCGCCCTCCGAAAACATCCCGATGTCGGGAAGGCTCGTGTGGTAGACCTGGAGCTTCTTCTGGAGGGCGCAGATGAGGAAATGATCCTCGTTATTGGGCCGCACGTTTCCGGGATGGGTAAGTCCATAGACGTCCAGCTCCCGATCGAGAGGCTGCCGCGTCAGCCCGCGAACGATTGGTATCTCGGCTGAATTCGTCACCGGTTGAGCTCGTCCGGCCCGATGATCGCTAGTGACACTGTCTGCACCCGATTGCCTCCGTTACGGCGTAATTTCAAGATCGGTGGTTGGTTGAATGTGGGTGCGAGGCGAACGGCACGCCACCCACAATCGTGCGGCTGCAAGTTTGCAAGGATTTGGCAAACAGATGCTGATAGACGAACTCTTACCGTCATACGATGTATCCGAGCGTCACCGGATAGCTGTCCGAGCTACCCCGGCGGTGACTTACGCTGCGCTTCGCGAAGCCGATCTGGCCGAGAGCTCGCTTGCGCGTGCGCTGCTTGCCCTTCGCGCGATGCCCGGAACGCTGAGTAAGGGAATGGCTGGGATTCGAGAGCTGCGAAAAAGCGGACACTCTTCGGTGACACTCGACACTTTCCAGGATCGTGGATTCAAGATCCTCGCGGAGAACCCGCCGCAGGAGATTGCAATCGGACTCGAAGGAAAATTCTGGGTTCCAAGCGGAGCGCTCGTCACTCCGGTCGCTGAAGCATTCAAAACGACTGCGGTTCCAAAGGGAACAGCGCGCGCGGTGTGGAACTTCAGTGTCGTCGCGATGGGGGAGGGAAGTGAGCTCGCAACAGAGACGCGAGTTCTCTGCGCCGATGCGGCGACCCGCCGAAGATTTCTTCCCTATTGGGCGCTCATACG
>JBDTNA010000286.1:0-4639 GCA_039933985.1 Gemmatimonadales bacterium
TCTCTCGAGCGAAGGCGCATAGTCGGTGAACATTCGAGAGAGCAACCGATACGACTTGTACGTCGAGCTGATCATGAACCAGTAGTAATCGGCCTCGGGATCAGCCGCGACCTCGGCGAACATCTTCCGGATCAGCAGCCAGATCCCGGCCGATGTCGCGCCTCCGCGCGTTTCCGGTCGCGATGCGGTGTCGCCTGAGTAGAACGCCATCACGCGACGTCCGTCGACATCGTGCTGAATTCTTTTTAGCGTAGTGAAACACCACACGTCATCGTTGTCGTCAGTTCCAACGATTGCCCATTCCTTTTCACTCAGGTCGCGCTCGAATTGAGCGGCAGCGACATTCGCATAGCAGCTTTGCAGCAGCCTGAGCATGCCGTTGCGCTGCACGGAGGTGAGATCTGTAACGGAGTAGACCGCCAATCCATGGCGCGTGCTGACCAGTCGCACTGCGGCTTCAGTCACGAGCGACCATCGATCGATAGATGCGATACTTCCCCGTTTCGCCCGGATCGATGCGATCAACTATCGCCACGTCGAACTCGACCGCTGGCCCGACAACGGTCGCGACAGCAGCGCGCATCTTTTGAATAGTCTCGGACGACGGCTGCGTACGCGGAACCGCCGTAAGAACAATTCGATTCCTCGTATGCTGAACAAGCTCATAGCGGGCGACCCACGACATGCCATCGTCCTTCAGCGCGGCAGCTATTTCATAGGGATGTAGAAGAGTCCCGTCCGGCATGGTAAAATAGTCCACGATTCGTCCACGAATCCCGCGAAGGGTCGAGAACGGCTGACCGCAGCCGCAAGTCTCGGCTCCCGCCGTCACCATGTCGCCAAGCTCGAATCGAATGAAGGGCATCGCGTATGAGTGGAGAGCGGTCCCAACCATGCGTCCTTCTTCGCCGGGCTCTGCCGGGCGCGAGCCGTTGAGAATCTCTGTTACTACCGAATCATCTGAGCGATGATACTCGCCGGTCTTGCGGCACTGCCACGCGATTCTGCTGAACTCGTGACTTCCATAGGTATCGTAGACCGGCGCGCGAAAAGCCGCGGCAATTCTTCGCGCTGCAGCGCGATCGAGGACCTCGGCACCGGAGATGACGCACAGGGGAGGCGGAATTCTGATTGAAGAAGCCGATAGCACTCCGGCAATGCGGTCGAGCACGCCCGCATAACCGCCGATCACATCGGGACTAAGGCTCGCGAGCTGGGCTATGAGATCTTCCGGCGGCACGAGGCAGTGGAGTGGCCTCACGCGAAACACACCAAGCGAATTGAACATCTTCTCGATTGCGCGCTTCTCGTTCCTTGCCGGCCGATGATTGAATGTTGCGACTGCCACGAGGGCGCGACTGTTTGCCCCGTAGTAGTGCAGCGTGCGGCGGCGGATCAGGCCCAACGTTCGTTCCTCGAGCCACGACCGGTGGATCGCGAAAGGCTCTCCGGTCGATCCCCCCGTGATGTGCGTAATCAGTTTGGTAGGATCGACCCCGCACGCGAACAGATCGCCCGGTGGGGCGGCGCGCAAATCGCCCTTCGTCGTGACAGGAATCAGGTACAGATCAGGTGCTCCGCGGATCTGGCGCGGTCTGACTCCGGCACGGTCGAAGACGCCGCGATAGTACGGTACGTTTGCGTACGCGTGGGTCACCATCTGGCGAACGCGCCGGTCCTGGAAATTGCGGACAACCGAACGCGAAGCGCGGGAATGCCTGAGGAATGCCGCGGCATTCGCAATCGTCGCAGGCACCGTTCGAAATGCCGATCGCGCCGCTGAACGATCATGCACGTTCACGTCAGCAGTCACGATCGTCGATCGATGACGATGGGAACTCCACCGCGTGGCCGGAGTGTCATGGTCGCACGTGGCGCGATATCAACGTCATCGCGGACCGCGAACCGGAAGCGCTGCGCAAGCATGGCGAGGATCAGGGTTGTCTCCATCATCGCAAATGATGCACCGATGCAAACCCGGGGGCCGCCGCCAAACGGGAAGTACGCAAAACGAGGAAGCTTTGCGCTATTGCCGCTGGCCCAGCGCTCGGGTCGAAAAATCAGCGCATCGGGAAAAAAGCGTTCATCGCGATGGGCCAACCATTGTGACATCATCACCGTCGTTCCCCGAGGAACGGGATAGCCACCAACTTCCGTATCCTGACTCGCTTCGCGACTGACAATCCATGCCGGCGGAAAGAGGCGCATCGATTCTTTCACGACGCACTGCGTGTAGGAGAGTGTTGAAGCGTCCTCAAACCCGGGGGCGCGATCGCCGAGCATTGAATCCACTTCGGCGACGAGCCGCTCGACACAATCCGGATTTTTTGACAGCAGATACCATGTCCATGACATCGCGAGCGCCGGTGTGTCGAATCCGCCGACGAAAAGCGTGATCGCTTCATCGCGGAGCTGCGAGTCGCTCATCGGGTTCCCGTTCTCATCGCGAGCCGCGAGAAGGATCGAGAGCAAGTCTTTTCGTTCTACCCTCCCCCGCCGTCCGACCGCGAGAACTTCCGTCACGAACTCGTCGAGAGCAGCCACTCCCTCCATGTACCTTCGCGTATCCGGCAGCGGAACCCAATCAGGCGCGAACCTCGCGAGACCGCGGCGCCCGGTGAAGCGGTCCATCGTGGATTCGAGTGCGGCGCCAAGGACAGTAGCCCGCTGCGCCAGCTCCGCCCCGAACAACGAATCAGCGACGATGGAAAGGAGCAGCTCTTTCATTAGCGAGTGAAACTCCATCTCGTCGCCGGTTTGCCATCCGTCGAACATTCGCGAGGCGCGCGACACAACAACTTCAGCATGACCCCGCATCGAAGCTGGATGGAACGCGGGCTGTATGAGCCGACGCTGCTTCCGCCAGAATTCTCCCTCGCTGGTCAGGATCCCGTTTCCGAACAGATGATGCAGCGCCTGAAGCGAGCGCGCCTTGATGAAAGAGTCCCGCTTTCGCACAAGGACGTCTTCGATCAAGTCGGGATCGCTCAGCAAAACCGCACGCGTACGCCCGAACCGAAGCGACGTGACAGGACCATGATCCCGCGACGCTTTCTCGAGAAACTCGAGAGGATCGCGCGCGAAGTCAGGCAGATTGCCCGTAACGAACGAGCCCGCTGGACCGGACGGCCTTACCGCGGCACTCATTTACTGATGAGGCTCGGAATAACTTCGCCAGGCAGCGGACTCGTCCAGAACAAAGGAAGTACTGGCGTGCGGACGTAGTGATAGCTGCCCAGTGTGCGCAGACCCGAGCGCGCCAGGATCAGCCACGCAGCGTAGTTCTCGTGTGCGACGAGCGCAATGCTTCGCTTCAGACCTTCAGCGCGATTGGTCCGCGCCTGGAAGGAATTCCGCGCCATATACACGCCGTGTCCGCGGTGTTCTGCGGCCGTGTACGAATCAAAGTTGTACACATCGCCTCGAGGCATGCTGAGATAGCGATTCATGTAAGGAACGTAGACATCTCGGGTCGCTGACCAGCACGCATCGATGAGCGAGCCTTCGTGTCGCGAAATGAAGCATCGATGACCTTCCCCGAGTCGCGCACGTATTTCCTTCCGGTCTGAGTCTGGACGGAAACTTACATACTCATCGATCTCCGTTTCGCGAAGCTCGCTGAAATCAACTTCAATGCCCGCTTTGTAAACGGGGATTTCAAATTGATCGAGAGGGTACGCCATGAAGAGCATCCGTCGGTAGAAAGTTGTGAGCGCCCGTGCGCCAACTTCCCGAAACCGGCCTCTCAAACCTGGATGATTGCCGTCTCTGAAACGGAGCCTGCCCGTCGGACGAATCTCACGCGCTCCGTGAAGGGCGGTACCGGTTGCTCGGCTCACATTCTAGGGGGTGTAGGAACCCCACTCTGACTGGAGTGCTGACGCGATCTCGCCGACAGAACATCGCGCGCGGACGGCGTCGATGATCAACGGCATCACCGCGGGTGCGTCGGTCTCTGAACCAAGAAGAGCTGCCGCGCCCGTTTTCAACGCGGCGAGCGATTGAGAAGCGGCTTTCGCTTCTCTCTTCGATCGTACGCCTTTGAGAGACCGAACCTGTTCAGCTTCGAGCTGAGAGAAATCGGGAGTGGGAATCGCAGGCGGTGGCTCGTCATCGGTGAACCGGTTCACGCCGACAACCGTGATCGCACCGCTTTCAACCCGGAGCTGATGCTCGTAAGCGCTTCTTGCGATCTCATCCTGGAAAAATCCGGCAGCGATTGCGTCTTCAGATCCGCCAAGCTCATCCGCCTTCGCAATCAATAGCGTCGCCTGCCGCTCGAGCTCATCAGTCAGCGCTTCGACATAATAGCTTCCTGCCAGTGGATCGACTGTTTTGGCGACGCCGGACTCGTGCGCAACGATCTGCTGCGTTCGAAGCGCAAGGGTCGCAGCCTCAGCCGTCGGCAGCGCAAGCGCTTCGTCGTATCCGTTTGTATGAAGCGACTGCGTTCCACCGAGCGCCGCGGCCAGCGCCTGAACCGTAACCCGCACGACGTTGTTCAAGGGCTGTTGCGCAGTAAGAGTGACACCACCCGTCTGCGTGTGAAAACGCATTCTGCTGCTCGCGTCCGAAGCGCCAAACCGATCGCGCATGATTCGCGCATACATGCGGCGCGCTGCGCGAAACTTTGCAGCCT
>JBDTNA010000287.1:0-4618 GCA_039933985.1 Gemmatimonadales bacterium
GCTCGGTCGCGCCGACTACAAGTGGATGCTTGCAAACGTCGCGAGGCAGTGGACCACACCTGGACGCTTGTCTCGCTTCGCGTTCCTCAGCCTCGGCGTGCAGACCCAGTACAACTACGAAGGCGATCGCACCGATCTGGATTTCCACAGCGGGCTGAATGCAACGCTGAAGAATTATTGGAACACCGGCGTGTTCGCGATCGTGCGGCCGAGCTATCTCAATGAGCGCCTCACGCGCGGCGGGCCGACAGTGAAGAACTACGGCTACAATTTCCTCGGCATGAACCTGAGCGGGGACCAGAGAAAGTCTCTGGTGTGGGGAATGAACGTGAACCTCAGCAAGGGCCGGGACAATGACGAAGGCCAGCGTTACGCATTGTTCCCGTCGCTCACGATCAAGCCAACCACGTCAGTCAACATCAACATCGCACCGGGCTGGGATCATGACTGGACCGCTCAGCAGTTCGTGAGCCCTGTGAGCAGCGCGACGGCCCCGGCCGGCTTCGACGGGACGAGATACGTTTTCGGCCGGCTTGAACAGAGAACATTCTCGGTGGACACGCGCGTGAACGCGACGTTCACGCCGAATCTGACACTCGAGCTGTTCGCACAACCGTTCCTCTCGAGTGGTCACTACACGAGCTTCAAGGAATTCCAGAAACCGAAGTCGGGCGACATGACCATTTTCGGGCGCGATAACGGTAGCACCGTGCAGACAAACAAGAATGTCGACGGCTCGACGATATCGTACACGATTGATCCGGATGGCAATGGAGTCGCGGCGCCCTTTATGGTCGACAATCCTGACTTCAACTTCCGCTCGCTGCGCGGTACCGCCGTCGTCCGCTGGGAGTATCGTCCAGGCTCGACGCTATTCCTCGTGTGGACGCAGCAGCGTGAAGGGTTCGATGACTTCGGCGATTTCCAGTTCGGCCGCGACCGATCGGCGCTGTTCCGCGATCGTCCGACCAACATCTTCCAGGTCAAGGCGACGTACTGGCTCGGAAGGTGATGGCTGCCTGACGAAGGAGGGCGGCCCGCACAGGCCGCCCTTTTTTGTTACAATGGTCGCGTGATCGAACACGCCAACCCGCGATTGTCGAGCTTTTCCTGGCAGAGATTGTGGCCCGGCGGGGTCATCGGGCGGCGCGCAATCATGACCGCCGGATCGTTGTGGGCGCTGCTCCACATTTTTCTCTTCATGGCGGCCGGTGCGGTTGGCGTCTCGTCGTTCAAGACTTTCCTGGTTCTTGTTGGAGTCGCGAGCGTTGCTGGCTTCGCCGATCTCAAGCGCAATGGCGAGTCTATCTTCCTCGAGAATCTTGGTGTGACGCCATTCGTCGTTCCGGCAATCTGGGTCGGCGTGATCGCGTTTCTCGAGCTGTCGATCTCGATCCTGGTGCCGTAGCCTGGAGCCGATCCTCGAAGCTGATTCGATCGGCAAGGTGTTCAGGGATCGGCGCGTTCTCTCGAGCGCATCCATCACTGCAACTCGCGGCCAAATCGTCGGACTCCTCGGCCGCATGGGCGAAGGCAAGTCGACGCTTCTCAGGATTTGCGCCGGACAGGTACGAAGCGATTCCGGATGGGTGAAGTACAAGGGAGCGATCTGCGATCCGCCGCGTCTGTCGTCGCTCGCGCCTGCCGGAGTGTACTATCTGCCCGAGACCGGCAGTCTCGCACGCTCGCTGACGCTGCGCGCGCATTTCGATCTGTTCCGCGAACGCTTCGGGCTTGGCGCTGCGGACGAGATCGTCGAGGATTTTGAATTGGGAGAGTTGCTGGACGTTTCGCCGGGACGATTCTCGACCGGAGAGCGACGACGCGCAGAATTGGGGCTCATCACGTATCGGCGCCCGGAGTGCCTGCTTGCTGATGAGCTGTTTCGGGATCTCGACCCGATTACGGCCGAGGGGGTGGGGCGGGTCTTGAAGCACCTGGCGAAGAATGGGTGCGCGATTGTTGTCACGGGCCATGAGGTGAGGACGTTGGCTCCAATCCTCACTTCAATAGTATGGCTGACGTCGGGCACGACTTACTCGCTTGGGAAGCCAGAGATCGCGTGGAAGAACGAGTATTTCAGGAAGGAATACCTGGGCCCTGCTGCATGACCCGGGTGGGTTTCGAACAAACGACCTACGAATTAAAAGTGCAGGCATTAAGTGCCTGTGGCCGCGCGCCACAACGGTTTCCCCCGCATGTGGTGTCCAGAATCGGGTTAGACCGAATCTAAAATGTGTTTATTTCGGCCATTCCTTTATCCATTTGTTACCCCGCGTCACCTACGGATTAAGAACGCGCACGTCACTTTGAACAGAATTAAAAAATCCGCGCAGCGATAGTGGACAGACAATTCGCGCTCGACGGTGTAAGTCTTTCCTAAAGCTTTACGGGCCTGTTCGAGTAGATCCGTCATCGCACCGGAAGAGTTTCAAACCGGTGCAGAACCTAACATTGGTGAACGGTGACATACTATGCCGACTTTCCCATCATGACCCGGCAGCCTTGCTGCTGTGGCGAACCGCCGCCTGAAGGAATACACTTCCTCCTTCTTTTCCCCCAAAGGAGCCAGGCCGATGAATCGCTTCGCCGCGTACACGGCACTCGCCTGCACCATCGTCCTTCCCTCTGCGCTCTCTATGTCGGCCCATGCGCAGGCTTCAATCCCTGAAATCTCATACACGAGATACACGCTCAAGAACGGCCTCACGCTTCTGGTTCACGAAGACCACAAAGCGCCCATTGCCGTTGTAAATGTGTGGTACCACGTCGGATCGAAGAATGAGCGACCGGGGAAGACAGGCTTCGCCCACCTATTCGAGCACTTGATGTTCAACGGGAGCGAGAACTATAACGACGACTATTTCAAGGCAGTCGAGCCGCTCGGGGCGACCGACCTGAACGGCACGACCAACGAGGATCGCACCAACTACTTCCAGAACGTCCCCATTTCCGCCCTCGACCGGATTCTATTTCTCGAGTCGGACCGCATGGGTCACCTGGTTGGAGCTATCGACACCGCGAAGTTGAACGAACAGCGCGGAGTTGTGCAGAACGAGAAACGTCAGGGAGAGAACGAGCCATACGGAAAGGCCTGGCTGGCAATCGCCGAGAATACGTTTCCGGCGGGACATCCCTACTCGTGGTCTGTGATCGGGTCGATGGAGGATCTGAACGCAGCATCGCTCGCAGATGTGAAGGAGTGGTTCTCGACATACTACGGTCCCTCGAACGCGGTTCTCGTTGTCGCTGGCGATGTCAACCCGGACGACATCAAGCGCCGCGTCGAGAGATACTTCGGCGACATTCCCGCTGGTCCGCCAATCGTGAAGCATCAGGCGTGGACCGCAAAGATGGTTGGTGAACACCGTCAGGTAATGCAGGATCGCGTTCCACAGGCGCGGCTGTTCAAGGCCTGGAACATCCCCGAATACGGTCACCCGGATCAGACTTATCTGTCGATGGTTGCCGACATTCTTGGAAACGGAAAGTCGTCGCGACTTTACAAGCGCCTCGTGTACAAAGACCGCATCGCATCGGATGTGACTGCGTATATGGATGATCGAGAGATCGCGTCGCAGATACTCCTCCAGGCAACTGCCCAGCCGGGTGGAGACCTAAGGGCAGTGGAGCTGGCGCAGGACGAGGAGATCCGAGCGTTCATTGCGAACGGTCCGAAACCGGCCGAGTTGCAGAGAGTGAAGACGCAGAGGCGGGCGGCGTTTATTCGCGGCGTCGAGCGCATTGGTGGATTTGGTGGGAAGTCCGACATCCTCGCGCGCGGCATGGTTTACCGGGGAGACCCGGAAGCCTACAAAATGATTGAGTCCACGATTGCGAATGCGACGGCTGAAAATCTCAGGTCTGCTGCCACGCGGTGGCTGTCAGGGGGCGTGTATGTGCTCGAGGTGCATCCATTCCCTAAATACGAGGCAGTCGCAAGCGACGTAAATCGCAAGACGCTGCCTGACATAGGCGCACCACCTGCGGCACCGCTCGCCGCAGCGGAGCGAAGCACTTTGGCGAACGGAATGAAAGTCGTGCTTCTGCGCAGATCGGCAGTTCCGATTGTGCGACTTTCTACCATCATCGATGGCGGCTTTGCAGCTGACGATCCCGCCATGCCGGGGGTGGCGGGAATGGCGATGCAGATGTTGACGGAGGGCACTGCGTCACGGCCATCTCTCACCATCGCGGACGAGCTTGCATCGCTTGGGGTGAACCTCAGCGCGTCTGCAGATCTCGACGTAACAACCGTGGGAATGTCGTCGGTAAGCGACAAGCTGGATCCCGCGCTGGCGATTTATTCGGACGTCCTCCTTCATCCTGCGTTTCCGCAGAGTGATCTCGATCGCGTAAAGCAGATCGCACTTGCAAAGATTCAGCAGGAACAGGTTCAGCCTTTTGACATGGGTCTTCGCGTGCTGCCTCAGCTGCTGTATGGCGCCGGTCACGCATATGCACAGCCGCTTACCGGGAGCGGAACCGAGCAATCGATCAAGAGCATCACTCGCGCCGATCTAGTGAAATATCATGAGACGTGGTTCAAGCCGAATCACGCAACGGTAATTGTGGTTGGCGACATCTCGATGCCCGATCTAAAAGCGAAGCTGGAGCG
>JBDTNA010000288.1:0-4590 GCA_039933985.1 Gemmatimonadales bacterium
GATTCACCCCGCCCGCGGAATGAGACACCAAGCCACTCCCCGATAGTTGCGCCCACATCTGAAAAAGTCCGGCGAACGCCAAGGTCCACCGGGCTGACCGCAGGTCCAATGGCAAGAAGCGGTGCCATTTCGCGAGCGTGATCGGAGGATCTGGTGGTGGGGTCGTTGCCATGGTCGGCGGTGATGAACAGCAGATCTTCCCTTTTAAGCGCGGCAGTGAGTGACGGGAGGGCGAAGTCGAACTCCCGCAGAGAGTTGTAGAACCCCGCCACATCGTTGCGGTGCCCGTACAACTGGTCGAAATCTACTAGGTTGGCGAAGAGGAGCCCACTCTCCTCACCCTCTATCCACGCGCGGATCAGGTCGATTCCCTCGGCGTTCGATGCCGTGTGACGCGACTTGATCGAGCGTCCCGCGAACAGGTCGTCCACCTTACCAACCCCGTTGATCGGAATCCCGGCGGCCTTCAACGCATCCAGCAGTGTCTCTTCGGGTGGCTCGATAGAGTAGTCCCGACGATTGGCCGTTCGCTTGAAAGCACCGGGCTGTCCCTCGAATGGACGCGCGATCACCCGCGACACATCGTGCGGAGGAACGAGCAACTCCCGCGCAGTCTGACATGCCGCGTACAGCTCCTGAAGCGGAATCACCGATTCGTTGGATGCGATCTGAAAGACCGAATCCGCCGACGTGTAAAGAATCCAGCTGCCGGATCGGATTTGCTCAGCACCGAATTCGTCCATCACGTCGGTTCCACTTCCAACGACATTGCCGATCACCCCGCGCCCAGTTCTTCGGCTGAACTCGTCGACCACATCCTTTGGAAACCCCTTCGGATAGGTCGGGAACGGCTTGGCGAGGTGCACGCCTGCGATCTCCCAGTGGCCCGTAGTGCTGTCCTTGCCGGCCGAGGCGGGCAACATCCTGCCCCAGGCTCCATCAACCCCCGGGTCCGCCGGCATACCGTCCAGCTCGAGCACATTTCCAAGTCCGTAGCTGGCGAGCGCCGGCAGGTTGAATCCGCCGACGGCGCGTGCGACGTGGCCGAGGGTATTGCTCCCGACGTCGCCGTACGTCGCGGCATCCGGGGCCGCGCCGGCCCCGACGCCGTCCAGGATGAGAATGATCGCTCTCTTCATGTGGACTGGCCTTTGTACACGCGCTCGATGCGGCCGCGCAAACCTGTGAGAATCTCGTACGGCGACACATCGGCGAGAGTGGCGAGCGACGCCATATCGATTCGAGCGTCGTGCGTTGTTCCATCACCGATCAGCGTGACGACATCACCTGTCTCTGCGCCGGTGTTGGTGACGTCCAGCATTATCATATCCATTGTGACTCTGCCGGCGATGGGAATCAGCTTGCCTCTGACGATTGCGCGGCCGGCATTGCTGGCGGCTCGCGGATATCCGTCGGCGTAACCGACTGGCACCGTGGCGATCAGCGAGCGCGATCGAGCGGTGAAGGTCGCGTCGTAGCTGACGGTGTCACCCGGCTCGATCCAGCGGAGCTCGACGATTCTCGCGTTGAGTGTAAGAACGGATTCAGGCTGAATCGATGCGGTCGCGCCACTGCCAACGCCGTACATGAAAATTCCCGGGCGAACCGCATTCCATGGTGAAAGATCGTGCCTGACGATTGCCGCGCTGCTGTCGGTGTGAAGAATCTTCGGTCGAACAGGCAGGCGATCGATAGCGTCGCAGAATCTCTTCGTCTGCTCGTCCATCGAGCCATCGTCGAGTGCGGCAGAATGAAAATGCGTAAACGCGCCTGCAGGTGGAGTACTCTCGAGCGACGCAGCGATTGACTGCATTTCGCGCCACGGGAGTCCGGCCCGCGCCATCCCTGTGTCGACCGACAGATGATATGGGCTCCCATACAATTTCCACGAATGGATTTCTTCAGCGCAGCCGAGTGTCGGTGTCAGCCGCGCCTCGTGAGCAGTCCGCATGTCTTCTTCAAGCAGCGGCGTGAAGACGACAATCGGCCGTTCGATCCCGGCGCTCCTCAGCTCTTCACCTTCCGCAACGGTAGCGATACCGTAAGCGAGCGGAGCGAGTATCTCGAGTGCGTTCGCAACCTGAACCGCGCCGAGTCCGTAGGCGTCGGCCTTGATCATGGGTATGAGTGGCACGCCGGCACGCTTGCCCAAGGCGGCTGCGTTCCGCGTGAGCGCGCCCAGATCGACTTCGAGCCAGGCGCGGCTCAGCATTGCTGCCGGATGTTCGCTGCGGGTAAGATTGCAATCACAAGGCGGAATTTAACGAGCATTGCGTGGCGTTGTGGCTCGCGCGCCGCGTTCTGGCTGACGGCAAACAGGAATCTCTCATGGATGACAAAGCGACCTTGAACGACACAATTGATTTGATGCGCGATCTACGCAAACGGTGCGACTGGGACGCCGCGCAGACGCACGAATCATTGCGTCCGTATCTGATTGAAGAGTGTCATGAGCTCGATGATGCAATCCGCGAAGGCAATCCATCACTGATGCGCGAAGAGCTTGGAGATTTGTTACTTCAGGTGCTGTTCCATTCCGTCATCGCGGAAGAGCGCGACGAATTCGATGCGAACGATGTCGCTCGCGGCCTCATCGCGAAGATGAAGGCGCGGCACCCGCATCTGTACGGTGATGGTGTGAAGGAGCCGTGGGAGAAGATAAAATCAAAGAAACGGGAGTCCATCGCCGATGGATTGCCGCTCGCGCTCCCCCCGCTCCATCGCGCTCATCGTCTGCAGGACCGCGCCGCCGGCGTCGGGTTTGACTGGCCGGACACTTCAGGTCCAGTCGCGAAAATCGAAGAGGAGCTGGCGGAGGTTCAGGAGCATCTCGCCGGACACGAGGTGAAGGATCCTCATGCGCCGCCGGTGCTCGATGCAGTGCATGGTGAGCTTGAAGCGGAGCTGGGAGATTTGTTGTTCGCGTGCGTGAATCTTTGCCGCAAAGCCGGTGTCCACGCCTCGCTCGCGCTGGACAAGGCGAATTCGAAGTTCGAGGATCGCTTCAGGGCGGTGGAGCGACTCGCAGTTGAGCGAGGGATCGAGGTTCGCTCAGCGGGGCTCGACGTGCTCGATTCGTTGTGGGACGAGGTGAAGCTGAGCTCCAATCGCAAATAGGGGCTCACGACACGAACCAAAACACTTTGCCACGGATTACACGGAGCGCACGGATTGGGGCACGGAAACAACAAAACTATTGGAAAAACCAGTCACGAATTCCGTGTTCAAATCCGTGCCTTCAGTGTAATCCGTGGTGAAGATCTTTCGTTGTTTATTACGGCCGCAACCGATGCATCATCCTCGGGAAAGCAATCGCCTCTCTCAGATGTGGCAACCCGCAGATCCACGAGACAGTCCTCTCGAGGCCAAGACCGAAGCCCGCGTGCACGAACGTCCCGTACTTACGAAGATCCAGGTACCACGTGTAGGCGTCGACCGGCAGACCCTCCTCATGAATGCGATGCAGGAGCCTGTCGAAGTCATCCTCACGCTGTGATCCGCCGATGATCTCACCGTATCCCTCCGGCGCGAGCAGATCGTCGCACAGAACCGTTCTCGGATCCTCAGGATTCTCCTTCATGTAGAAGGCCTTCGCTTCCTTCGGATAGTTGTAGATGAACACCGGACGATCGTGGCCCTCCACCAGCAGCGACTCGTCCTCGGCACCGAGATCGTCGCCCCATTTCACTGTGCTTCCCTTCTCCAGCAGAATCTTCACGGCATCCGTGTAGTTGATCCGCGGGAAAGGGGCGACCACCGTCTCGAGCTTCGACGTGTCGCGCTCGAGAATCTTCAGCTCTTCCGGCCGCCGTTCGAGGACACGCTGCACGATGTACGAGACGAACTCTTCCTGAAGCCGCATGTTGTCGTTCGAATCGTTGAACGCCACCTCGGGCTCGATCATCCAGAATTCGGATAGGTGTCGGCGCGTCTTCGACTTCTCTGCCCGGAAGGTCGGGCCGAAGCAGTAGATCTTTCCGAGCGCCGCGGCCGCGGCCTCCCCATAGAGCTGTCCCGTCTGCGCGAGATAGGCTGTCCCTTCGTCGAAGTACTCCGTCGAGAACAATCCGCTGCGCTCGCCAATGGCGGCCGTCAGAATAGGCGTATCGACAAGCGTGAAGTCGCGCTCGTAGAAAAAATCCCGGATCGCCTGCTCCGCCTCATGCCTCACACGTGCGATCGCGCGCTGTCGCTCTGACCTCAGCCACAGGTGGCGGTTATCGAGCAGAAAATCGATCCCGTGTTCCTTGGGCTGGATTGGGTAATCGATCGGGCTAGGACCGGTCACAAGGAGGTCGGAGACGCCCATTTCAAACCCGCCCGGAGCACGCGCATCCGGACGTACCTCCCCGGTCACCTCAATCGTCGTTTCTTGTGTGAGTCCTGCAAACCGTTCCCACGCTTCGGCAGGGAGACTACTTTTCACCAGCACACACTGAAGAACGCCGCTTCCATCGCGCATTACTATAAAGGCGACTTTGCCTGAAGAGCGCAGATGGGTGACCCAGCCCCGCACCCGGACAGTTTTTCCGGCGTGAGGCTCGAGTTCGGCTATACGTACGTATGGGGGAGTCATTGGTTCTTGGTTCT
>JBDTNA010000289.1:0-4569 GCA_039933985.1 Gemmatimonadales bacterium
GTAGCGGCGTCGCAGGCTCATCACTGAGCCAAGTGGAAAGTGACGCGACGGGGTGGTCGTTCTCGGAGGTTTTCTCGGTGGCCTCGGTGGTAAATGCTGTTGTTTGTTTGGTCTCTTCGCTGAGACAGCCTGTTCAGGGGTCGGAAAGCGAAAATGCTTTACCGCGCGAGAATGAACGCGCGCACCGGAAACGAGCCGAACGCACGGACTTTCGGCGGCGCGGCAAAGAAACGTCCGCCCGTCTCGGGAGCCTCGCTCAATCCGCAAAGGTGCTCGACGATTGGAATGCCTGCGCCGAGAAGAGTCGAATGAACCGGTCGCTCGCCGTCGTCGGTGCAGTCGATGTTGAACGAATCGATACCGACGAGAGTCGCGCCCATTTCGACGAGCTGTTCAGCGACTTTTCCAGTCAAATGCGGATGGCCGACATGGTACAACTCCGATCTCCAGTGCCTGTCCCATCCCGTCTGAAAAAGAATCGCTCGTCCCCGAACGTCCCTCTCTCCGAGCGTGATCGAGTCGATGGCGCGCTCCGGCCCCGAATCATGCCTCACTATCACAGTCTCGAGATTCACAAGCGATGCGAGAGGAAGCTCGGTGAAGTCTGCGCCGTCCGCGTACCTGTGAAATGGCGCATCGACATAAGTGCCGGTGTTCCCAACCATCGTGATCTCGCCAATGACAAACTCAGTGCCCGCTGCGTATTTGGCGCGCGACGCTTCGCGGCTCATGAAATCGCAGATGCGCGGGGCGGGAAGTCCGTGGTAGGTGATCATTCCGTCTTCGATCGTATGACTTACGTCGATGATGCGAAGCTCATCGAGCTCCAGATTCGGTTGGGGCATGATTTTCATTTGAATTCAGGCGATGTGGCAGTCTACGGATTCGCCGTCAGCCGGCATCTGCTAGACCGGGCGCGGATATCGTTCGAAAAGCACCGTCTCTGATTGGGCAACGTCTGACTGCTCCGCGCCGGCGAGCAACGCCGGGATTCGACTCATACCCGGAAGCGCAGTTTCGGCCGCATCGAGAAAAGGGCCGAACCCCGGCAAAGTTTCCCTGACAAGAATCTCCGTTCCGTCACGCAGTTCGAGCGCGAGAACGGAAGAATCGTTTGCCCCTGCGTCTCGACCCAACGCACGCACGCGAACTACATCGGTCCACCGGGCGGAGGCGAGATGGCGGCCCGCCTGCCATACGCCAAATCCCGCTGCAACAAGAACTACCCGATCAGTGCCGTCCACTCTCTCACCGCCTCGGCGGACGCGCGCAGTCAGCGAGCCGAATGCGATCCGGGACCAGCCGCGGAATCACCCGCCGGCTGCGAAACGCTGCAGGGCTTCGGGCACCATGCGCCCGAACTCGTCGAACAGGTTGACGCCGGCCTGCTGGGCGCTTCGCTTGAACTGCTCGTACGTCAGGCCGACGTTCCTGAGGAAGGGCTGAAGCGCGTCGATCTGTGTCTGCAGGTCGCCCTTTCTCTTGGCGCCGAGCAGCCCGCCCGAGTGAGTGGCGCCGCGCGTGAATGACTTCAACGCTTCCGCATTTGCAAGCAGCGCCGCCGCGGCACGCCGAGCAGGTCTGGAGTTGTCCAGGTCGGCACTTTTCCGTAGCGAGTCCGCCTTCGCCGCAGCGGCTTTTTTCAGCTTGTCAGCGGCGAGGGCAGCCCGCTTTTTCGCCGAGTCGGCAATCGCTCTCGAAGCGACCGGCGGAGCCGCGATCGCTTTCGGCGCAGGCAGCCTCAGCGATGCAGAATCGATCACTGCTGGCGTCGGAGTCTGCTGTAGCGATGCAGAGTCGACGACAGATGCAGGCGGAGTCTGCTGCAACGTCGAGTCGACGACCGCAGTGTTCACGGGGGCCGCGCTTTCAGTCGAATCCTTCTTCCCCGTGACTTTCGTCAGGAAAATCGCGACGGCCGCAACTGTAACGAGCAGGCCAACCGCGCCCAGCAGCATTTTCTTCCCCTTGTTTTGCGGGCGGCTTGGCTCGTAGGACGGAGGCTGGGCTGCGCCATTTCCGCCTGCGATGATCGAATTGTCGAGGACCGTCCCGCCGCCCCACATACCGGATGGAGCTGCGGCGGTGCCCGACAATGAGGCATCGCCGGCGAACGCGCCGGCGCTTGTCATTGGGTCGGTCGGCGTCATCGCGCGTGTCGGCGTCATCGCGCGTGTCGGCGTCATCGCGCGGGTCGGCGTCATCGGGCCTGTCGGCGTGATCTGGTCGGTCGGAGTCTTGGGCACCCGATGCTCGTGCGTCCTGATTTCGCCGGAGGAGCTCGAGAACGTGTCGAGGGCTTCCAGGAGCATCAAGGCAGACGATGGCCGTTCCGCCGGGTCTTTCGAGAGGCACTTCATGACCATCTCGGACATCCTTCGCGGGATATCCGGCCGCGTGTCGACCAGCGACGGTGGCTCCTTGGTCAGAACGGCAGCAAGAACGTCACGGGGAGTACGACCAACAAACGGCGATTTTCCCGTGAGAAGCTCGTAACCGAGCAGGCCGACGGCGTAGATGTCGATGCGATGGTCGGCCGCCGGGTCGCCGGCAAGCTGTTCGGGCGACATATAGGCCGGCGTGCCCACGGCCATGCCGGTCGAAGTCATTCCCCCCGATGGCATGGCGGCGTTGAGCGCCTTGGCCACGCCGAAATCGGTGACGAGGGAATGCGAGCCGGATCTTAGAATGTTCGCCGGCTTGATGTCGCGGTGCACCACGCCGTTTTCGTGCGCGTACGCGAGTGCATCGATTACGTCGTAGAGCACGCGCACAACTTCTTCTACAGGCAACGCTCCGTGTTTTTCAAGCGCGGACTTGAGCGATTCTCCTGTGATAAACGGCATCGTGTAGTACACGAGATCGCCGTCTTCGCCGGCCGAGAAGAGCGTGACGATGTGTGGATGCTGAAGCTGGGCGGCGACTTGAATCTCACGGCGAAAGCGTCCCCGGTTCACATCCGCGGTGAGCTCGGGTGAGAGGAGCTTGATGACGACCTTTCGTCCGAGCGACTTGTCGGTCGCTACGAACACGCGGCTCATTCCCCCGCCGCCGAGCTCTCGCTCGATTACGTAGGCGTGTGAGAGGGAGTTATTGAGCTGTTGTTCGAAGGTCGTCATAACGCTTGTTCGCGAATGCTCTATTGGCGCGCACTTGTGCGGAATTCTAAAAAATAGCGCCCGGGGACGCTGCCCGGATAGACCGCCTGGCGTCGCACTTCGTACCGAAGATCGACAATCCCGCTCTTGCGAGAATCAGTGCTAGCCATCGTAGTCTGATGTTACGAAATCATTCGCCCCGCTTGAAGCTCACGAGATCGCGCGCCGCGAGAATGACTCCGAACATTCCAGTGACGCCGAGTGCGATCAGCGTCCACATGAAGAAGGCCGCTCCGGGCCTGGGCACCAGGCCAAACCGCGGTGCCGTCAAGTGAAGAACGGGCATGCCTGCCGCGAAAAGGCCGCCGACCAGTGTGATGACAAGGCCTGACCTCCTTCCGCCAAGCAACACGGTTCCGCACAGAAAGACGAGAAGGATGACAATCGCGACAAGGTTTCCAGGGCCGGCAGGCCAGGTCCCCGGTTTTTCGCGCAATGCATCCTGCGTCAGATGAAATGACAGAAGGAGTATCGAGAGTAACGACGTGATGGTCAGCGTGAGGTTGCGTCTCATTTGGGGGGCTCTCCTTGATCTTGTGAAACCCTTATCGAATATCGACGTACTATGGATGATAATCGATAAGCATGTTATCGATACTCGATAATACCTTCAACCCGATGGGAGCACAATGACCAACCGGATCCAGAGAATGACCCCGAAGCGAATGGCCCGCATTGCGGGCGTGCTTTATCTGATCACCATTGTTGCGGCAGTCATTGCCCAGGGTCTGATAGCGGAACGACTCATAAACTACAGAGATGCTTCCATCACGGCTCTGAATATCGTAACGCACCCCGATCTGTTTCGATTTGGCTTCACGATGTACATGATCGAGATGTTGGCGCAAACCATCATGACGATGCTGTTTTACGAGCTGCTCAAACCGGTGAGCAAAACCGGGTCGCTGATCGCCGCGGTGATCGGAGTCGTCGGGTGTGGCATCAAAGCGTTGAGCCGTGTCTTCTACGTTGCGCCCGCAATCGTGCTGGAAGGAAAGCACTATCTCAGCACGTTCAGCGCGGAACAGCTGCAATCGCTCGCGCTCCTGTTCTACAATATCAATGAAATGGGCGCTGCGATCGCCGTCGTGTTCTTCGGCTTGTCGACAGTGATCACCGGCTGGCTGATCATCCGGTCGACTTATCTGCCGCGTTTTCTTGGATGGTTTGCAGTCGTGGGTGGCATTGGCTGGCTTGCATTCCTGTGGCCGCCACTCGGATATCGCCTGAACCTGTACACCGCCGGCATCGGACTACTCGGCGCGCTCGCAACCATAGTGTGGATGATTGCCTTCGGCGTAAACGAAGCGCGATGGGATGAACAGGCCGTAAATTCGCGTTGAAGCGGCGTAAGGCCTACGTCGGGAGTTCACATCTTGAGCAATGCGGCGACCGTGGCGGCTCTCAGAGC
>JBDTNA010000290.1:0-4527 GCA_039933985.1 Gemmatimonadales bacterium
AGCCTGCTCGTTGATCGGATTCCCTATCGGAGGATTGGGCACGCTCGTGGACGACCGGGGAATGATCGCATTGGCGGAGTCCGGCGCCGGTGGCCGCGTGGAGATTGCAGGACACACGACGCCGCTCGCTGCCAGCGTTGAAGCCCCCGCTCCGAACCTGATTGTGCATTTCGGCGAGCGCGGTTCCGATGGGGGTCTTCCACTCATTATCCAGGCTTTGCAGGAAGGCGGGCGGGATGATGCACCGACAGCGATTCTTGCAATCATGCCTGCTGGAGAGTTGTCGAATACGCAATATGTGGAAGGCGTCACCTACGCCGAGGATCATGATGGCGAATGGGAGCGCCGCTTTGGTCTCGACATATCGAGACGGCCGTTCACAGCTATCGTTTCTCCCGATGGTAAGGTGGCCTGGCAACACGAAGGTGAAGTCGAAGCCGCTACGCTGGCGGGAGCGCTGAAGAAATATCTGGTTACCGCGAAACCAATCGCGCCTACGCTCCCGCCACGTGCACTTAGACTCGGTATCGCGCCGCCAAACTTTCTTTTCGAGTATGCGCCGGGAAGTGAAGTCACTCTTAGGAAGGTCGCCGGCCGGCCGGCGGTGATAGTCTTCTGGCGAAGCAGGTCTGCTCAAAGTATCGACCTCATTCATGAGCTCACCCGTGCGTCAGATACCCGGAATGGAAAGAGCCCTCTGATACTCGCGGTCAACGATGGAGAGCCTGCGGAAGTTGCGCGCCAGGCTGCCAGGGAGAACAAGCTCACGGCCAGGCTAGTTACCGATCCAGACCGAAACATCTCGAGCGCTTATGGGGTCAACACATGGCCCACTACTGTCGAGGTCGATGCGTCGGGAGTCACTAGAACTGTCCGCTTCGGGCGCCTCGCTGCGGAAGGAAGTAACGCAGGCGCGACGGTCATGCAGGGCAAAGCCGACTATGCGAGGAACGGACAATGATTGACTTTTTCGTGCTGCTCACTCCCATCATCATGATCGTCGTCGTATCGCTGGTCGTATTTGTCGGATGCGATGTTGCCTTCGGGCTTAAACGTGTGCCGATTCCGTTTGGGCTTGCGGCAAAAACCCGCAGCCAGCGTGTCGATCTTACATGGATTGGAATCAACCAAGCGAAAAAATACAAACTCTGGCGTCATCAGGGCGTTGCTGTTCCGGAGCTGCTCGAGACGGTGCTTCACCCGCAGACTTTTTTTGTTGACACAAAAGATCTTGTAGACGGCATGGAGTATCTATACCAGATCTCAATGATTGACGGGGACGGTGATGAAAGCGGAAAATCGGATCCTGTCAATGCGACACCAAACCCGGTGAACTTCATACAAATGCTGACGCTCACCACCGCGAGAAATAACTTCACCGGCTTTGTTGGAATGGGATTGCAGGTCGGCGCTGACGATCTCGACATTGTCGAGATCGGACGTCCTTTCGGAGTGGGCAACATGCAGACGCACAAGATCAAGATCATTGACGCCGCGGCAGCCAACGCAGAGCTTGGGTCGGTCATGGTCGACACGACCAAGCCGCCGCGATCGGTCGGACAATTTCAGTACCTGCCTCTTGCGCAGAAAGTGACGCTCGCGGCCGGTGGCACCTATTACATCCTGAGCGAAGAGACCAGCGGTGGCGACGACTTCTACCGTCACGATGCAACGGTAGGGTTGGCGACTAATGTTGCGACAGTGCTCGGAGCCTATTTCGAACAGCCGCCAGGTACATTTACTCAGGACATGCAGGCGCCGATGATCTATCCCGTGGATTTCAAGTACTGACGCAGCCGCCGGGACTGGACCGTCTGTGGCGGTACGCTTTGCCATCCGTTTTTGGAGAGCAGGCTCGCGTCGCGAACAAGTGTCTGCTTGCGCGGAACGCCGGTCGGCAACACTGTTGTCGTCCCCCACAAGGAGGTAGTTCATGCGCCGTCTTTTTCAAGCAGGCTGCATTGCAATAGTCGCCGTCGCTGTGTTTGCCGGGTCCGCCAGCAGGATTGAGGCTCAGGTCGGTCCTTACGTTGGAAAGCAGGTGAACGTTGCTGTCGACATCAGGTGCCTGGCCGGCAACGGAGTGCAGTTCTCGCTCACGCCGTGGGCGGTTCAGATAGCGCAGGGAGATTCGGTTTCGTGGGTTCTTAGCCCGGATGCTGGCGTCCCGGAGATAACGATCACTCCAAAGGTCCCGACCAAATGGCCGTACGATGATGCAGGCCCTTACAAGGGAAATGCAGCGAAGGGCCCGAAGGTCAAGAAGATGAAGAACAACGTCAAGGTTGGTGATAGGTACTCCTACAACGTGAGCGGCGTGTGCACGCGCGCTGATGGAACCACCAGCAATGTGGTCATCGATCCCGACATGATCATCATAGGCGGCAAGTAGAGGGCGAGCGCGGCACGAATTCCGCAATCACACAAGGAGTGAAACAGACTCTCCTTGGTTGCTCCCTCGCAGTTTGCTTTTCAACCGCAGCAAGTGCACAAACGCAATCGCCGGCACTTGCTGCTTTTCTGAGTGACGCCGCGCGAATCAATGCGCTGATTCCCGACCGGCTCCGCGCCTATCGCGCGCGCGTGGAGTCGGAGATGTCGATTGCGCTCATTGACTCCGGCGGACGCGAGCGCACGGTGCAGATCGAGCAGATCGCGAGCGACGTTCGCTTTCGCACACCCGACCGATACGACCAACGCGTCATCGGATATCGCAATCAGTCGATCGCTCCGACGTTCAGCCTGATGTCGATCTTCGGTGGCTGGACCACACCGACACTCTACGGAAATCACCTGCGACTGGGAGTGAGCTCCGCAGTTTCATCGAACCGCACGATCAATGATGTGGGCGCGAGTCTCGCCGTTCATCCGCTCGCTGCAAATCGCGATGCATACTACACCTACGAAGGCGGTGACACCGCGGTAACGATCTTCTCGACGAGCGGCCGTAAGATCCCGCTGGCGCGAATCCGAGTTACGCCGCGGCCCGATGCGAAAGGGGATGCCATTCTCTTCTACGGTGACATGTATCTCGATGCCGACTGGAAGCAGATCGTGCGGATGCGCGGACGAATGGTCGAGCTGAAGAACGGCAAGGTCACGATCAAGGCAGGAAGCCGGATTCCCGGCGTCAGCGGTGCATCGTTCGTTGAGCTCGTTAACGTCGAGGTAAATGGTGCGTACTGGCTGCCCGCATTTCAGCGCACCGAAATTCAGGCGCGCATTGCCCTGTTCGGTGATTTCAGATCGATGGTCCGCGTCGTATCGCGCTTCTATGACATCGCGACTGATGATTCGACATGGACCGGGCCCGAACCGCGCAACGGCGCGCTTCACAGTCTGAGCTTTGCGTCTGCATCGAGCCAGCAGAGGTTCAATCAGTGGCATCAGCCCATCGGCGCGGCGAGCACAGATGTCTACTACGGCGAGTTTGACGACCTCGCTCCCGAATCGTGGCGAACGATTGGCGGGTCGGCGGTGAGATTCACACCCCGCGCGTTTGGTGAAATCTTTCGCTTCAATCGAATCGAAGGTGCTTTCACCGGTATCGCTGCGGCGCATGAATTTCCTGCGGTACCGGGCTTGTCCATGCGCGGCTCGATCGGTTACGCCTGGTCGGAGAAAGTCGCACGCGGAATGTTCGGCGTGCAGCGTACACTCGGACGAACCACCACCGGGATCAGGATCGAGCGCTCGCTCGCGAACACGAATGATTTCGAGCCGCCGCTTTCGTCAGGCGCGACCCTGTCGGCTCTGTTAGGAAGCACGGACGACTTCGACTATCTCGACAAGAGAGCAGCAACACTGTCCGTCAATCGCGTACTTGGTGCGCAACGTAAATCGGTGTTCCGGCTCGAGATCGGCACGGCTTCCGACAACGCAGTGCAGCAGAACATCTCGCGCGGACTCTACGTCGCAAAGGGACAAGGCTTCAAGCCCAATCGCGGGATTGCTGAGGGCACATATTTCAAGACTCTCGCTGATATCGAGATGAATCCGCAGGTTAGCGGATTGTTCGTCGACCGCGGTGTCGGCGTCCGCCTGCGCTATGAAAGGGCCGATGGTGACCTGTCCTGGCAGCGACTCGAGCTCAGAACAGCGGCGCGACGAGAGCTGGGCCCGTTCCAGCTTTACTCACGAGGCGATGCGGGGATGCTTCTGGGTTCGCCAGCGCCACAGGTGATGTTCGAGATCGGGAGGGAACAGGGCCTGACATCGTACGACTACAAGGAATTCGCCGGCGACCGCGCCGCGCTCCTCAGAACCGTACTCGGCTACACCCTCCCCATTCTAAGGGCTCCCATACGTTTACCCGGTGGCCTTGTCTTGCCGGGCTTGTCTCCGGGGTTTGCTGCGGGCGTGCACGGTGGGTGGACAGAGGTGTCTGACTCCGCTGCGCGCCGCGCCCTCCTTGCTCTAGGAACGAGGGTCGATAGTGAAACCGGTCTCGTTGTACCCTTGTCCGGTACTACGGATGGAGTAAAAGCATCGGCCGAGTTCCTCGTGACATTCTTCAGCGGATCACTC
>JBDTNA010000291.1:0-4504 GCA_039933985.1 Gemmatimonadales bacterium
AGCACTTCGCGCGTCACGCGTCGGCGATGATGCGCGAGCGCGTCGGCGATCTCGCTGATGTCCAGATCCGGATTCTCTCGCTGCTGCTCGGCCTCCCGGACCACGACCCCGTCGATGTACCGAAAGGCGCGAACGCGATTCTCGTCACGCATGATCTGACGCCTAGCCTCACGGTGCAGCTCGACCGGGGCGCGATTGCGGCGATTGCCACCGACGCGGGAACGCGAACTTCTCATGTCGCGATTCTCGCGCGCTCGCTCGGACTTCCCGCCGTTGTGGGATTGCGCGACGCAACACTGCGGCTCGCGCCCGGCGACGAGATAATTCTCGACGGATCGTCCGGCGTGCTGATCGCGAATCCGTCACCGGCTCAGATTGCGGCGTACTCCGACCGGATGGTGAGGGAAGAGGCCGACACCGCCGAGCTCGCAGTTCTGGTGGATGCAGAGCCGGTGACACTAGATGGCGTGCGGATAACCATTCGCGCGAACGTCGATCTGCCTGAGGAAGCGGAGATGGCCGCGCACTCGGGCGCGGAAGGCGTAGGCCTGATGCGCACCGAGTTCCTCGTAGTTGGCCGTGCGACCATGCCTGATGAGGAGGAGCAGTACAAGTCGTATAAGCGCGTGGTGGAGGCCTTCGGCAATCATCCTATCATCATTCGCACGTTCGACGTTGGAGGCGACAAGCTCCCCGTCGGCGGACATCCGACTGAAGCGAATCCGTTTCTCGGCTGGCGTGCGATCCGGATGTGTCTCGATGAGCCGGAGTTGTTCAAGACTCAGCTTCGGGCACTGCTGCGTGCCGCGATGCACGGAGATGTGCGGATCATGCTGCCGCTCGTCGTCACGGTTGAGGAAGTGCGACAGGCCCGCCGCCTTCTCAACGAGGCCGCTGCGGAACTCGACGCGCGCGGTGTTGACTACCGCCACGATCTGCCACTCGGCGTGATGGTGGAGACTCCAGCGGCCGCGGTCGCTGCGGATACGCTCACCGATGACGTTGCGTTCTTCAGCATTGGCACGAACGATCTGGTGCAATACACGCTTGCGGTCGATCGAGGCAATGCGAATCTCGCGAGCCGATTCACTCCGCTCCATCCGGCGGTGTTGCGCCTGATTCAGCGAACTGTCGAAGTTGGGCACGCCAACGGTCTCGACGTGAGCGTCTGCGGTGAGATGGCTTCTCAGCCGATCATGGCGTTTGCGCTCATCGGGCTCGGAGTAAGGCAGCTGAGTGTCGCAGGGCGCTCGGTGCCGCTCGTGAAGAGGATCCTGAGAGGCATCAGCTCCGTCGTCGCGACAGAAGCTGCGAATGCCGCGCTCGCAACCAAGACTGCGAGAGATTCCGAGCGCGAGCTGAGAAGTCGTTTGCTCGCTGCATTTGGTGACGCAGAGTTTCTGCGCGACGGGTTGCCTGAGTCAGTCGACGGGAATACGTTTGAAGGATTCGGCGGACCGTAAGACCAATGCCGGCACGAATCGTACGGCGTGCCCGCAGTCCGCTTCTTCCAGTCCCAATCCTCAGGGAATATCGTGCTCGATCGACATCTTTTTACCTCTGAGTCAGTTACCGAGGGTCATCCCGACAAGGTAGCCGACCAGATCTCGGACGCCATTCTCGACGCAATCCTCGCAAAGGATTCAGTCGCACGAGTCGCGTGCGAAACACTCGTGACCACTGGTCTCGCCTGCGTTGCCGGTGAGATCACCACAGAAACCTATGTGCCGATTTCTGACATCGTTCGCGGAACGATTGAACGAATCGGCTATACCGACGCTGCGTTCGGGTTTGACTTCAAGACCTGCGCCGTAATCAATACGATCGGAAGACAGTCGCCCGACATCAAGCAGGGTGTAGATACCGGCGGGGCGGGCGACCAGGGAATGATGTTCGGGTACGCATCTGATGAGACGCCCGAGCTAATGCCGTTGCCGATCGTTCTCGCGCATCAGCTGACGAAGCGTCTTGCTGATTGCCGCAGGAATGGAAGCGGATGGCTTCGTCCTGATGGCAAGTCGCAGGTGACCGTCGTCTATGAAGACGGCGTTCCAGTGGCGGTCGACACGGTCGTCATCTCGACTCAGCACGATGACAAGATCAGCAGCAAGAAGCTCGCACAAGCGATTGTAGCTGACGTTATCGAACCTATTATCCCCAAAGAGCTTAGGACCAAACAGATCAAGTATCACATCAACCCTACCGGCCGCTTCGTCATCGGCGGACCGCAAGGTGATGCAGGTCTCACCGGTCGCAAGATCATCGTCGACACGTACGGCGGAATGGGCCGTCACGGCGGCGGCGCATTCAGCGGAAAGGATCCTTCCAAGGTCGATCGCAGTGCATGCTACGCGGCTCGCTGGGTCGCGAAGAACATCGTCGCGGCGGGACTAGCGAGGCGTGTCGAAGTGCAGCTCGCGTACGCGATCGGTGTTGCCAGTCCAGTGTCAGTGATGGTCGATACTTTCGGCACCAACACGGTTCCAGAGGCGGCGATCATGCGTGCCATCGGAGAGGTGTTCGATCTTACACCGCGCGGTATCATGGCAGACCTCGATCTTCGGAAGCCGATCTACGAGCGAACAGCGGCGTACGGACACTTCGGTCGTGACTCAGAGAAGTCGGGATCAGGGAAGAACGGCAAGACCTTCTTCACCTGGGAAAGGACTGACCGAGTCAAGCAGTTGCAGAAGGCGGTAAAGTCCTAAGTCAAGAAAAAGCGAACCACAGACGCCACAGGAAAAAAGAACTCGGATGGCCACAGAAAACGACAATCTGTCATCTGTGGCCATCTGAATTTTGTATCTGTGGTATCTGTGGTTCGCTTTTCTGGAGTAGGAGGCCTGTCTTCAACGGCCCGTTGCGCGGCGTTACATTCCGAAAATGCAGCTCACAGAAGTGGAAGTGATGCGCCTTGGTCTCGACAGGTCGAACAACTCCTATGTCGTGATACTCAAGGAAAAGGGTGGCGAGCGACTTCTCCCGATCTGGATCGGACAGTCGGAAGCCGAATCGATCGTCATCGAGATGAGCAAATTGCGCCGCGATCGGCCGCTCACTCACGATCTATGCAAAACCCTCATCACCGGACTCGGCGGAACGCTGCGCCGAATCCAGATCACCAAAGTCGAGAACCGCACCTACTACGCTGAATTGCAGATTCACCGGGGCGAGGAAATCATCAACATCGATGCGCGGCCGTCCGACAGCATCGCGATCGCCCTGCGATTCTCGGCCCCGATGTACGCGCAGGACTCATTGCTGACTTCGCTTGTGTTCGAGGATTCTTCCGAAGAGGGTGAACTGTACACGACGCCTGGAGCGAGCCCGGCTCCCGCCGAAGACGAGATGACGCCTGATCAGCTCAAGAGCTACCTCGAGAATCTCCGACCGGAAGATTTTGGGAAGTTCAATATCTAGCCTTGTCCTGTTTTTCATCGCGAGTGTTGCGATGGCTCAGGACCCGGTCGCTCAGCAAGACTCACAGGAGGTACTGTCCGGTCCACAGCGTGTGGCCGGTCAGGTTGTGCGGCCGGGCACGCGCAGCATGCTTCCCGTTCCGAACGTGTGGGTGACTCTGCATCGCGTGGGCTCGGATCGCGCGGCACCGCTGGACTCGGCGCGCGCCGACACACAGGGACACTACGCATTCGACTTCACTCGCACCGGCGACCAGAACGCGATCTACTTCGTGTCTGCCTCCTACGGCGGCGTCGCGTACTTCACTCCGCCGCTTGCTCACAGCACGGTGCGGGGGGAGGAAGCAGAGATCGCAGTGTTCGATACGACCTCCGGGCCAGTCCCGATCGGCACACGCGGACATCACGTGATAGTATCGGCTGTCGATGCCAGCGGCACTCGCACAGTCACCGAAGTTTACGAGCTCGCAAACGACAGCTCAGTCACGAGAGTCGCTCCGTCCGGCGATGGAGCTGTATGGTCGGCCCCCTTTCCCGTGCGCGCGTCGAGTTTTCGCGTATCGCAGGGCGACATTCCTGCACAAGCCGTGCGGTTTGCGAATGGCCGCGCGAATATCTACGCCCCGATTGCGCCGGGCCTCAAACAGTTCGCGTTCAGCTATTCACTGCCCGCGAATGCGTTTCCGCTGAGCCTGCCGATCGTTCGTGACACTCAGATACTGGAAGTCCTGCTCGAGGAAGAAAAGGGAACTGTTTCGGGTGCGAAGCTCACCGAGAAAGCACCGGTCGCGATCGAGCAGAGAAGCTTTCGGCGATTTCTAGCCGACGACGTTCCGGCAAATTCAGTTTCCGTCATCGATCTTCCGGCCGCGGAGAAAAAGGACCGAATCGATCCGCGATACATGATCGCACTTACAGTCATCATCGGTGGGTCGATGATCTTCGCGCTTGCCCGCGCACTCCGTCGGCGATAGTCTTCGGTACAATTGATTCGCGAGCGGGAGCCACGGAAACCGGTGAAATGCCGGCGCGGCCCCGCCACTGTATCGGGCAACACAACGCGCGCTCGTAGTACCACTGGCGGA
>JBDTNA010000292.1:0-4504 GCA_039933985.1 Gemmatimonadales bacterium
AAACCGCGCGAGAAAATGACGCTGCAGTCGCTCGCGGCGGGACTTCGATTCGTCAAGGACACGAAGGTCATTCTTGCCGCGCTGACGCTCGATCTTTTCGCCGTTCTGTTCGGCGGTGCGACGGCACTACTGCCGATCTACGCAAAGGACATTCTTCACGTCGGACCCGAGGGGCTCGGATGGCTGCGAGCGGCGCCATCTATTGGATCGCTACTGCTGATGCTTGTCGTGGCTCACCGCCGTCCGATGGAGAAAACCGGATGGACTCTGATTACCGCCGTGCTCGGATTCGGAATCGGGACGATAGTGTTCGGGCTCTCGCGATCGTTTGCACTGTCGATTGCCATGTTGTTCGTGCTCGGCGCCCTCGACGGGATCAGCATGATCATCCGCGGCACGCTCGTTCAACTGTGGACGCCCGACGAAATGAGAGGTCGCGTGTCAGCGGTGAACAGTGTCTTCATCGACATGTCGAACGAGCTCGGCGGATTCGAATCCGGAGCTCTCGCTGCGGCGGTGGGGCCGGTCGCTGCGGTTGTGGGCGGAGGAATCGGAACGATAATCGTCGTTGCCGGAGTCGCATATGCGTGGCCGGAGCTGAGAAAGCTCGGGCCGCTCACGCCACCGGCTCAGCCGTCCTGAGCCGTGGCTGGCGGCATTTCGGCCAGCTTCCTGAGTGTGTCCCTGTCCATTCGATGGCCGCCATCGAATGTGACGAGTTTATATGGGATCCCATTCTTTTTCAGGAGCGTCTCGTAGTTGGCGATCATTCCCGTATCGGCGAACTGATCGCGGGTTCCATAGACGATGTTGAGCTCGACGTCGCGGAAGAAGTCGGCTGACTTCTCGAGATCGGCATCGCTTGCGAGCAGGCTGCCCCACATGATGAGCCGGTCTGCGTGCGCGGTGCCTTGAGTCAGCCAGCGGTTCGCCGTGGCCCCGCCCTGCGAGAATCCGACGACAGTGACCCTCACTTTGTCCCGCTCGACCTGTCTGCAAATCACCTTGTACAGCTCGTCGAGATACGCGACGTAGTCGGCGATTTCGTTCTCGCGGTCCTCTCGCGTCATCCACGTAGCGGCTACTTTCGCGCTTGTGGCGTGGAATCCCGGCCCGGTGTCGGTGTAGTACCTCGATAAGCCTTCCGGGGCGACGATGAGCCGCCGAGGGTCATCGATGTACTCGAATTCCTTGATGAAATCCGACGCGAGCTGGCCGTATCCGTGACAGACGAACCAGACGTCGTCGACTGCCGGGCCGATTTTGCCGAGCGTGTAGTAGCGGGCCGTTTTTCCGATCAGGAGATGATGCGCCAGAGCCATGCTCAATCATACCGGGAATCGATTCGATTGGAATACGACTTGCCATTCTTCCAGTATGAATTCGCAGCGGATTGGCACGACTATCAGGGATCATTGCGCTGGTCGTCGGAATGCCGCGGCCCCCTCGGTCGTATGCTCGCACCGGACGCGCGCTAGTCTCTTGGGATATCCACGCTTTGTTGCCGCGTCCGGTGCTCCGCGAAGCTCCCTAAGCTGCCGCAGCATCCCGACTCCTGTCAAAGTTTCTGGCAGTGACTTTTTCAACGATCTCCGGAGGGTCGAGGGTGGAACCAGAAGAGCAATGAAATACCTGCGCGGGCTCGTGACGTGCTTCGCCGTTGCCGCGTCGGCAGTGTCGTGCGAAGTGTCGCAACAGGACGAGGTAGCGATCGGACAGCAGAACGCCGACCAGATTGCGGCGCAGATTCCCGTCGTCAACGATCCGTACATCACCAGCTACATCAACGAGATCGGTGACACTATCGCGAGCCACACCAGTCGCAGCGATCTAGACTGGCATTTCTACATCGTGAACTCGCACCAGGTGAACGCGTTCGCGCTCCCGGGCGGATTCGTGTATGTGAACCGCGGATTGATCGAATCCACCAACCGGTTCGACGAGCTGGCCGGCGTGCTCGGACACGAGATCGGCCACGTGATTCAGCGGCACTCGGTGAAGCAGATGCAGAATCAACAGAAAGTTGGTGTCGTGGCAGGACTCGCATGCACGCTCACCAACCTTTGCGATTCACAGCTCGGCCAGGCCGCAGTCAACATCGGCGGGTCTGCGATAGTTGCGCGACACAGCCGAGCCGACGAGCTGCAGGCAGATTCGGAAGCGGTCGAGAACGTGTTGAAGGTGAGAATCGATCCGGAAGGGATTCCATCGCTGTTCGAGGTGCTGATGCAACAGCGGCAGCGGGAGCCTTCGATTGTGGAAGGTTGGTTCTCGACTCACCCGCTCGAGGAATCGCGAATCGGAAAAGCCCGGCAGCTCATCGAGAAAGCCGGCGCAGACAAGGTTGGCGGACTCCTCCAGGATCTTCCCAGCTACCAGGAGTTCAAGCGGCGGGTGGGATCACTACCGGAGCCGGCGCCTGCGCCGCTTCGTCAGCGGTAGCTCAGCCATAGGCGAATATCGCTCCCAGAACCGCGAGCATTGTGATCTGGAAGATCAGCATGTAGGAAAACACGAGCGCCGCAAACTTGGCCGCGGTACGGCCACGCGATTCACCGTAGACTCCTCTCAACGCGATGAAGAGATAGACGAGAATCCACACCGGCGCGACGATGTCGAGAAACTCCGGAAGAAAGAGCGAGATGATCAGTGCCACGAATGCGAACGCATGAATGTGCAGCGTGAAAATCAGATGCTCGGCGAAGAATCTCCCGGTTTTTCTGTATAGCAGATAGAGAAGAAGCGAGAACACCGGCAGCAGCAGGAAAATCGCGTTCGGCATGTACCTGACGAAGGACGCCTTGAAGTACGCGATGATCTCCGGCCCGCTCATTTTCTCGAACCGCTTCATCCGCTGCTGGACGAATCGTTCCAGGCCTTTCTTTGGCTTCGCAGCAGCGATGTTCGCCCTGTCGATCGTTCCGAACGTCGCGACCCTTGTCGTGTCTCCAGCGCTGGACACGACAGCGCTGTCGGCACCGGAGGAATCCACCGCGGCACGGTCTGGCGCGGTCATCCTGATGTTCAAGTCCTTGCCGAACATCGGCAATGCGAGCAACAGGAAATACACGACGCTTGCCGACAGATAGAGTCGAAGCGGCAACAGCGAGCGAACGCGTCTACCCGCGAGATATTCCTTCGTGAGCAAACCTGGTCTGCTTATCAGTGTCCACAGGGTCGTGGGAACTTTGGATTCCAGCCCAAGCTGTTCGGCGAGGAAATCCCTTGCGAGCCGGCGCAGCGACACTCGAAGCTCGCTGTCTTCCTGCCCGCAATTGGCGCAGAAGGGACCGGAAAGCTCCGCGCTGCAATTGAGGCAGCGCGGAGATCCCGATTCAGAGCTCAATAGCCATCACCAATCGATACCGAACGGATCACCCGGCGGCGCTCGAAGAGCCGGTGTCGGACTCGGCAGCTCCTGCCGCTCGAGCCAGCGCGTGAAGTCGCTTGCAATCGCAGCCCAGTGCGCCCGATCCATTTCACTGCCCGACGCGGACAGCGACCGCGCCCGTTTGCGGAGCGCATCCATCTTCAGCTCGACGAGAGCCCTTACTTCGGGCGCAGCTTCCTTGTCGGAGGCCAGCAGAATGAGACGGTCCGCGACCGAGCGTTGCGCAACGCGACGCAGGGCCGCGTTCTTGAGAGTTTCGTCCCCTGATCCGTTCCAGTTCGCGGCCAATGCATCGACCGTTTCGCCGAGGGTCAGCGGATTGTTGCCGCGCGAAGCAAACTGAACGAGCCGCGCCGCGCGCTCCCGCTGAAGAACGGCGTCAACAATCATCTGCGCGAGCGTTCGCGCGGCGCCGAGCTCATCGAATGCCGGGCGCGTACGAGCGCCGAACAGCTCGACATACGGGTTGTATGAAAACGGGCGCGGCCCCATCAGTGTAAGGACGGTATCCGGAATCGCGAGCTCCGCCGGGGACAGAGCGGAAATCAGCATCGACAACGCTTTCCTCTGAGAAGCGCCGTCGATCGGCTTCGTCGCCTGAAGTCCGTCGCCACGAATCGCGTTGCTGTATTCCATTCCACCGATCGTCTTCGAAAGCGAGTTGATCGCGAAACGGTGCATGAGATAAACGGGAACGAAGCGCTCCTGGAGCAGCGCGACGGGCTCGCCGACTCGAATGTTGCGCAGGCCAAAATTCGAAATCGCGGCGCGACGCACGGCCATTTGATGCGAAAGAAACTCGTTTGCCGTTGACGCATCGTCCCACAGATTCGTGCGGGGATCAGAAGCGAAGTCTGGTCGCGCATCTGCGTCGGAGAGGAAAAGAAGTCCTTTGCTCAACCCGTCCCTGACGATTGCGTTGAGAGAATCCTGCTCGCTGCCCGGCGGGAAAATTCCGTAACCCCAGTGAATCGAAAGCACGTCATACTCGCCGGGGCCAATGTCGTACGCGCTGGAGATGTCGATCCTTCCATCCTTCATCCGAACGCGTGGCGGCGGATAGTCCATCACCGAGCCGCGCTCATACGTCGAGGCGATGTAGTTGTGCGCGAG